>JAAWDC010000157.1 GCA_022793565.1 Bacilli bacterium | reverse complement strand
GACCTGTACCTAGATAAAACAACATTTAAAAAGTTCTAGAATCCTCTAGAACTTTTGTTATCTTTGAATGGTCTCCCTGAAAGGGTTTTTCAATTCTGTTGTTTTTATGAGTTTATTATAATTGTAATTAAAATGCTGTAGTATCAATCCCTAGTCACTTTCCTTTTATTTTGAAAAATTTTTCATGGATCAAATCTCGGAATTCTTCTGAATCTAAAAACTCTTTTTTGATACTAATTTTATATTTTTCTATCTCTGGGATAAATTCTGATAATGGAATTATTTTTATACAATCGGATGTTGCCGTTTCTATTCCATCAATATCAATTAAAATTTCTTTTCCATTCGGATTGGTAAAGAACCTTTCTCCTAAATGAAACTTTACCCCCTCTTCTTCTCTAGTCGTATAAATTAGTGAATCTCCAGAAAGACAATCGCAAATATATCCCTGATCTTCAATAAATACACTCCTATCTTCCTCATCTTTTATTACGTCAAAGATATAAATTAAGTGATCCTCCTTGGCTGCCCGAAACATACCACTTGCGATTGGAATATCCTTTTGATCTTTCACATTCTCTAGGATAAGTTGATTGATCTCTAAGTCCGTTTTTCCCTCTACTATTGCATTTTCTATTAATGGAAGAATTTCGTCTTTTATTCTTTGCTTCCTTTCTATATCTTCTCGTTCTTGCTTTTCTTGAGAAGCTTTTTCTTCTTTTATTTTATCTTCGTGAACTTTAAAGCATTCTTCTAACTGTTCTTTAAATGTCTCATTTTCGAAAATCTCTGTTTTAATTTCATAACTTGCTTGTGGGAGTATTTCTGATAAGGAAATTATATCTATTGGATCCACTTTTACTTTTTCCCCTGTTTCAAAACTCTCAACTTCTGTTAAATTTTCATATCCAAAATGATATTGTTTGATCCCATTTTCATAAGTTCTATAAATTTGAATCTGTGTTAAAAGTCCAGGATAAATTTTACTCTGTGTAGGGCTAGTAATTTTAATTGTTGGATACTCCACCATTCCTTCTTGTTCTTCTAGTTCATCTTGTGTATCGGTCACCCTATTGGCTGATCTTAATGTTTCCTTTCTATCTATTATTTGAATGATTTCATTTCCTCTTGCTGCATCTAGAACATTTTCAATTATTTGTTTCTTTGTTCCTACATATATTTTTTCAGAGCATTCATTTATTATTCTTAACTGTTTGATAAAATCTGTTTCTGATTCTATATCTTTTTGTAGGGCTTGTTTGTATATACTATTTACCATATCTTCAAATTCACATTGTTCTATTATACTTATATCTTCATCTTCATATACAGAAAGGTGATATGTATCTATGATATCTATCGCATCTTTTAATCCAATTTCTTTTAGCTTCTTTTCTACATAGGAAATATCTCTGTTAATGAAATCTTCGAATGTATAGGAATCTCCAAACATTCTGAGTGTTTGATAGCCTAGATCAGATGTCTTTGAATAACTAATGTATTGACGTTCTGGTTTAGAAAAATAATCTTTATAGTTTTTTGACATCAGATAATCAGCAAAAACGGAAGTATATGTCTCCTTAAAACTAGTTCCAAATTGAGTTGGGGAAAATTTATATAGAATTATAACATCTTCTGAAAGCTTAATTAACCCGTTGTTTAAACCATGCATTAATTCATGAAAAACTACTACTTTCTCTATATCTAAACTTTCATTTCCTTCCTTATCGAGATATTTTTCTTTGAGATTTATAATTCCAGTAAAGACTTCAAAACTTCCATCCTCTTCATCACTTACTAAATGGTTATTTACTTGATATCTTTTTAGATTGCTGTTGAATATTCTATAGTCAGCATTTGGACATTTTTCTTCTAGACAATCTATGAACTCTTCAAAATACACTCTATATTTAGGAGGAATTTTTTGATTTTCAGCTAGGGAATGCCGTAAATCATTTATGGTTACGGGTTCTATGTTATATTTATCTAATTTTTGACTTTCTGTAACTACTACTGTATATAATTCTTGTTCTCCTACCTCTTGGGGTTTTTCTTGTGTAATCATTTTAACTATATAATTATTTTCTAGTATTCCTTTTTGAAGTTTATAAGGATTATTCTTTAGAACATCATTATATACTGATATTAAAATCCCTGCCCCTAAAATTACTAAATATACTTTTTTCCTAAATGCGTATTTACGATCATACAAAATTCCATCGAATGGTGGGTTATAGATGTTATTTAACGTGAGATAATCTGCCAGGATGGGGTAATAATAATTTTCTTGTTCCCCTTTTTTCTTTACTTCTAAAAATTCTTTTCTATGATTTTGATCCGCAAAGATATCAAAAATTTTATTATTTATACCTACTCTTATTAGTTTAGTATATACAACTTCTCTATTCACTTTGAAACTCCACTTCTATTTTTAATTTCATTTCTTTAAAATCTCTTCGGCAATCATAGCGCCATCTGCTGTTGCTGTTACAATTTGATACAGTTCCTTTTTAATGCAATCTCCACCAGCATATAGATTTTTGATTTTCGTCTCATAGTTTTTGTTTACAATAATATACCCTTCTTCGTCTAGAACATCTAACCCTTGACAGAAAGTTGTCGATGGCTCCTGTCCAATAAATTCGAAACAACCGTCTATTAAAATTTCTTTACCACTTTCCAGTTTAATCCTATCTAGCTTTCCTTCTTTTTCAATGAATTCTACTACTTGATCTGGTACTATCCATTTTATATTATCCACTGATTTTACTTCTTCAATTATACTGTTTTCTGCTCGAAATTCATCTCTTCTATGAATTAATGATACATTAGAACACATTTTGGATAAATAAAGTGCTTCCTCTAATGCGGCACGTCCACCGCCAATTACAGCAACTTTTTTATTTTTATAAAGTGGTCCATCACAAATTGCACACCAACTAATTCCTTTTCCAGATAGCTTTTGTTCATTTTTGATTCCTAATTTTTTAGGATTTCTCCCTAGGGCTAGAATAACATTTTGTCCTTTTACTTCGGTTGTTACTGTTTTTACAGTGAATCTACCTTCTTCTACCTTAATATCGACTACTTCCTGAAAGGAAAATTCTACGCCCAGTGCGATTACTTGTTCATACATATTCATAGCTAATTCTGGTCCATCTATTTTCTGAATCCCTGGGTAATTTTCTATGGTTGCAGTTCGAGTAATTTGTCCACCTGGAGCTTCTTTCTCTAAAATGATCACATCTTTTCCTGCTCTTTTTAAATAAAGTGCAGCTGTCATTCCAGCTACACCTCCACCAACGATAATTGTATGATATAGTTTTTCCATGATTTCCTCCTAAAAGAGAATCTCCTCTTTTTCTGCTTCTTTGTATAAGTTATCAAATCGGGATCCCTTTTTACAGAATAAAACCAATAAAATCCCAATTGCAATTCCAAGAATTGATATAATTTGAGCAATTCTAAATGGCCCGAGCATTAAGCTATCTGTCCTTGTTCCTTCAATGACAAGTCTTCCTAAAGAGTACCAAATTAGATATACCCCTGTTAACTGCCCCGTCTTTAAGTATTTATAACTTCGAATCATTAATAGTGCGATAAATCCTGCACCGCACCAAATTGATTCATAAAGAAAAGCTGGATGTCTATATGCTCCTTGTATATACATTCCATTAATTACTTGCTCTGGGATTCCTAAACTTTGAAGTTTTTCTAGGGAGGTTACTGCTCCATAGGCTTCTTGATTAAAAAAGTTTCCCCAGCGTCCAACGGCTTGCCCAATAATTAGTCCAACTACGATGATATCTAATACTTTCAGTAACTTGGCATTATATTTCTTACAATATAAAACGACGAACAAAAAACCAGCTAGAATTCCACCATGGATGGCAAGTCCTCCATTCCACACTTCAAAAACTTCTAGTGGATATTGTTGATAGTAATCCATATTAAAGGCAACATAGTATAATCTAGCCCCTATTAGACCAAAGATAATTGTATAAAAAATTAGATTGATAATAAAATCTTCGTTAATGTTTTGTTTTTTACATTCTCTTAGAACCATCCAACCACCGGCAAATACTCCTAAAAATATGAAAATTGAGTACCAGTATATTTGGATAAATCCTAAATCTAGTGCAATTCTACTCATTTCCTTTTATTCTCCTCATAATTGGTTTCGTAATAATATGCTCCACTAATTGATTCATAACCGAAATTAAAATAGCTAATAAGAAGGCAATAAAGATATTGGTAATTTGAAAATGCTCTTGTAAAATCCAATCTGTTAATTTCAATATAAATAAATTAATACACGGATAGAAAAAACCAATGGTCAGTCCAGTAATTGGAATAGTTAAAAAAAAGAGAATCGGTTTTATTGTTTTATTCAGTATAAAAATAATTAATGTTGCTAGTAATCCATATAGGTACAAGTGCTCATCATCAATTTGAAAGGTATCGAAATAAGTCGCAACTAAAACTAATATAATCGCATATCCTAACATTTGTAGCAACCATTCAATAAAGTTCTCCAACCTCTTTCTTGTAATTTTTATCATTCTCTCACCTGATTAATTTATAATATTTTCTTTAAAAAATCACCTGTTGCAGATTCTTTTACTTTGGCAATTTTCTCCGGTGTACCACTTGCTACAACAGTACCTCCATTATCCCCACCTTCTGGTCCTAAATCAATAATATAGTCTGCGCATTTGATCACATCTAAATTGTGCTCAATAATTACTACGGTATCTTTATTATCTACTATTTTATTGAATATTGCAAGTAATCTTTTGATATCTGCAGAGTGAAGACCAGTCGTTGGTTCATCTAATATGTAAAGTGCTTTTCCAGTTGGTTTCTTCTGAAGTTCTTTTGCTAGTTTTACTCGTCCAGCTTCTCCTCCTGATAATGTTGTAGCACTTTGTCCTAATTTAATATATCCAATTCCAACATCTTCTAGAACTTGTAATTTATTTTTTATTTTTGGAACGTTTTCAAAAAATTCTAGTGCATCTGTTACTCGCATATCTAATACTTCAGCAATATTCTTATTCTTGTACTTAATTTTTAATGTTTCACTGTTATATCTCGTACCATGACATACTTCACATGGGATATAGACATCTGGTAGAAAATGCATTTCTATTTTTTTCACTCCATCTCCACGACAAGCCTCGCATCGTCCACCTTTTACATTGAATGAGAATCTGTTCTTTTCGAATCCATTCATTTTTGCTTCTTTTGTATTGGTAAATAAATCCCTAATTTCGTCAAAAACACCTGTATAGGTAGCGGGATTGCTTCGTGGTGTTCTTCCGATTGGGTTTTGAGAAATTTCGATTACTTTATCAATATTTTCTAACCCTAGAATTTTTTTGTGTTTTCCTGGTTTTTCTTTGCTTTTATACACTTTGTTATAAGCTGCTCGACATAAAATTTGATTAATTAGTGTACTCTTTCCACTTCCAGAAACACCAGTCACACAAGTTAATGTTCCAAGGGGAATTTTCACATCAATATTTTTTAAATTGTTCTCACTGGCACCTTTGATTTCTATCTGCTTGTTACTTCCTTTACGTCTTGTTGTCGGTATATCTATTTGCTCTTTTCCAGATAGATATCTTCCTGTAATACTGTTTTCATTTTGCATTACTTCTTGTGGAGTACCTGCCGCTACAATGTATCCCCCTTCACTTCCAGCTTTCGGTCCTACATCCACTAAATAGTCACTTGCTAGCATTGTATCTGTATCGTGTTCAACGACAATTAAAGTATTTCCTAGATCTCTCATTTCTAATAAAGATTTGATTAATTTTTCGTTATCTCTTTGATGAAGACCTATACTTGGTTCATCTAGTACATAGAGAACTCCCGTTAGTTTAGATCCAATTTGGGTTGCTAGACGAATTCTTTGCGCTTCTCCTCCTGATAATGTTCCAGCAGCTCTATTTAAAGTTAAGTACTCTAGTCCAACATTTTTTAAGAAAGACAATCTTGATTTAATTTCTTTAATTAATAGATTAGATATTTCTTGTTGTGACTTGGTTAATTTTAGGGTGTCAAAGAACTCGATTAGTAGTTTGATACTAAGACTTGTTACTTCATGAATATTTTTCTTTCCTACTAGTACAGATAAAACACTATCCTGCAGTCTACTTCCATGGCATGTCTCACATTCTGTCTCAATCATATAATTTTCTAACCATTCTCTAATCCACTCACTACTTGTTTCCATATAACGACGCTCTAAGTTGTTAATAATTCCTTCATAGTAATCTTTCTGATTATATTGATTTCCACTTTTTGAATGATAATTAAAATGTATTAACTCATCGCTTCCATAAAATATATAATTCTGCTCTTTTTTCGTTAATTTGGAAAATGACTTATCCATATTAATTTTATAGTGTTTGCATAGACATTCTAACCGTTTAAAATCTAGTGCTTCTGGATCATCTGTTAAGGTCTTGATAGCCCCTTCATTTAGACTCTTACTTCCATCTGGTACTACAAGTTCTGGATCCATTTTTAACTTAATCCCCAACCCTTTACAATCTGGACAAGCTCCAAATGGAGCATTAAAACTAAACATTCTGGGTTCTAGTTCTGGTAAAGAAAAATCGCAATATGGACAAGCAAAAGTTTCAGAGAATACCACTTCTTTTTC
>JAAWDC010000156.1 GCA_022793565.1 Bacilli bacterium | reverse complement strand
GATGGGTGGCTGGATTCAATTATACAATGAATGGGATTTGTGATATATTTCTTTTTACTTCTAGCGAAACTTCCCCATAAAATAAAGACAATTGGAGTCTCTTTTTCATTCAATTTTTCTATTACCTTATCAGTAAAGGTTTCCCATCCAAGACCTTTGTGCGAAGCTGGACGATTGGCTACTACTGTTAAGACAGTATTTAATAGAAGTACACCTTCCTTTGTCCAGGGAACTAAGCATCCTGTTGTTGGAATCTCATAGCCTAAGTCATCGTGTAGTTCTTTGAAGATGTTATTTAAAGATGGTGGTTTTCGAATTCCCTCTTTGACAGAAAAAGATAAGCCCTCTGCTTGATTTTCGCCATGATATGGATCTTGTCCTAAAATTACTACTCTTGTATTTTGATATGGTGTATTGCGAAAAGCTTTAAATATTTCTGTTTTTCTTGGATAAATGGTTTTTTCTTGATATTCTTTTTCAATCATTTGAATTAAATTTTGAAAATATTCTTTTTCTGTTTCTTCTTTTAAAATTTCATCCCAATCTTGTCCGATCATACTATCTACCTCTTTGTTTCTATTTTATCATATTTTTTCTTTTCTTCTATAGTGTTCCCATTCTTTTTTTATTATTTTTCTTAAAGAAAAAAGACTATACATATTTAAAATCGCTAGGATCGCTACAAACATATCTACGCTATCCCATAAAAAGGTTGGGCTTGCAAAACTGCCAAATATGATTAGTAGTAATGTTAATCCTTTCAGTAGCCAAATGGCATTGTTGGATGGATTTTTTAAGAGGTATTTCAAACTACTTTCTCCATAATAGTATCCCGAAATGATGGTAGAATATGCAAAAGTTAAAATAGAAAAGAGTAATACTATATTTCCTAAACTTCCTAAATGATAGGTTAAAGCATGTTTGGTTAATTCGATTCCATTCATATTTGTCCATGGATATAGTTCATAGTTTGAGGTTAATATTACAAAGGCTGTTAGAGTGCATATCACGAAAACGGTTAAATAGATTCCTAAAACTTGAATTAATCCAGATGTGCTCGCTTCTTCCGTTTTAGTAGTACTACTAGCTATAGCTCCACTTCCTAATCCTGCTTCCGTTGAAAAGACTCCCCTTTGTATACCAATAATAAAAGTAGATAGGACTCCGATTCCAAATGATTTTATATCAAAAGCAGATGTTATTATTTTTACGATGATACTTGGGATTTGATTCATATTTTTAATAATAATTATCATGCATAATAGAAAATATCCAATTCCCATTATTGGAACTAATTTTCCTGTAATATGCGCTATTCTAGTAACTCCTTTTATAATTATATATCCTGTTAATAGACTTAAAAATATTCCAATGAAGATACTTGGGAAATGTATATATTCCTCTATTGATTTTACAATTGTATTTGATTGGATTGTAATAAAACCAAAAATATAGGCAATGATCAATACAAAAGCATAGAGCTTAGCTAAATTTTTTTTATTTAGTCCTTTATCCATATAATAAGATGGTCCACCTTTATATGCTTGATCATCCTTTTCTTGATATTTAGCACTTAATGTACTTTCAACAAATGTATTTGCTGCTGTTAATATGCCCGTAATCCAGATCCAAAAAATAGATCCCGGACCTCCTAAATGAATTGCAAGAGCAATCCCTGCCAAAGATCCTACTCCTACTCGTGCTGCAAGAGCCATAGTTAAACTTTCAAATGGAGTTACTTCTACATTCTTTGTTTTTTTCAAACTGAGTATCATCTTTTTAAAATGAAATTGAACTCCTGATAAACTCCATGTAAAATATATACTTCCACCAATTAAAAAAACAATTGCAATACTCCATAAAAAATCGGTTCCTATTTTTAGCATAAACTCACCCATTTTTAATATAGCAATTGTTCTATTCAAATTTTGTCTAATTCTGTTTTCTAACGTATCTTGTGATCTTTGCAATTCTTTGTTCTGTATGATATAAAAGATACTTAAATAAATCAGGGTTTGCATGGATCGCTCGAAGAATTTTCCAATCTTCTTCAGATATATTTAAGACTCTATTTCCATTTCGATGGATTAAAGAAAGATGCTCTTTTCCTAATAACCAAAAAATATCCACTTGCAAAAATTCTGCCATCTTTTCAATTTGCTCAATATCAGGAATACTTCTACCAGATTCATAATAACTAATCGCACTTTTTGAAATTCCAATGGCTTTCCCTAATTCTCTTTGACTTTTATCTCTGTTTTCTCTTGTTTCTCGTAATCTTTTGCGAAATACTTCCATATTAGCCCCTCTTCTTACGATAATTATAGGTAAAAATCGGGCGTATATTTCATTTGTTAACAGTATGTCAACTTTTTTCGAGGGGATTTACAACTTCTTATAAGTTGTTTTTTCTCTTTTTTTCTGTTTCTATTTTTCATAGAAAAATATCACTATTTGTGATATCTTTCGTTATTTTGGATTTTAAAACTGCGATATAGTTGTTCTAAGAGAAGAATTCGAAATAGTTGGTGAGGAAAGGTTAGTTTGGAGAATGAAATCTTTTCATCCGCTTTTCTCTTTATCTCTGGATGTATTCCATAAGAACCGCCAATAATCCAAGTAAGATTACTATGTTCCATTCTTAAATGATCTACTTTTTTTGATAGTTCTATAGAGGAGAGCATCTGTCCTTCAATTTCTAAAGTTATTATATAGTCTTTTGAATTTATATATTTCTCAATTCTCTCTTTTTCTTTTTGAAGAGCGATTTTTTCATCATCTATTTTTTCATCAGCTACTTCTATAATCTCTATTGATGTATACTTTTGAATTCTTTTTAAATATTCTTTACAAGCATCGAGCCAGTACTGTTCTTTTAGTTTTCCTACACATATAATTCGAATCATTTATACCTCTACTGTTTCTAAAGATTCATATGGCTTAGCTATTAGAATCTTTTTTTCTATATTATGTTCTTCTAGAAGTTCTTTTGTTGTTTGATATGCCAATTGTTCTGTATTATTCTTTTCACTTAAATGAGCAAGAATAATGTATTTTGTCTTATCTCCTACCAAATCTACTAAGTAACTTGCTACTGTATGATTGGATAAATGTCCTTTATCACTGATTATTCTTTGTTTTAGAATATATGGATAGGGTCCTTCCATCAGCATTTTTTCGTCGTGGTTACTTTCTATAATATAGATATCTTTATTTACTAGACGTCTTAGTTGCTTTTGATTAATGTATCCTGTATCTGTAATGTAGACTAAAGAGGTATCTAGATCTTCAATTAGGAAGCCAACCGATTCGACATCATGAGAAGTAGGAATACATTCTATTTTTAGATCTTCTATTATAGTTTCTGGAAATAAGCTTTTTATATTAGATTCGCTTATTTTTTCTGAGATTTCTTTCTTCATTCCTTCAGTAATATAAACGGGGAGATTAGTTCTTTTGACAAGACTTTGAAGTCCTTTGATGTGATCACTATGCGTATGAGTAATTAAAATTCCATCTAATTGACTTGGATTTATGGAGATCTTTTCTAATTCATGAGTTAAGTAAGAAAAGGAAATCCCAATATCGATTAGAAGTTTTACTTGATCTGTTTCGATATATGTTGAATTTCCTTTGGAACCACTTGCCAATACTTTGATTTTCATTGATATAGACTCCTTGGATTTAATGGTGTTCCTGAATAGGCTGCACCTGACCATACACCAAAGTGTAAGTGTACTCCTTTTGCAAATCCACTTCTTCCCATCGTTCCAATTACATCATTCGCATATACGATATCTCCTTGTTTTACATTTCGCTCTGCTAAATGGGCATATTCTGTAAAATATCCATTGGCATGTTTTATTACAATATAATTTCCGTTCATACTTGTATAAGAAGAAATTGTTACAATTCCATTATTTGCAGCTTTGATTGGTGAGCCATATCCTGTAGAGGTAATATCAATTGCCTTGTGAAGTTTTCCCCAACGATATCCGAATTCACTTGTAACTGTATATGGAGCATTCGTTGGCCATACCCAACTACCAATTCCAACTGGAACTTCTACACCAGAAGAAATACTTCCTCCAACGTATTTTTTTCTAGTTCCACGCGCAATGATTTTGTTTACTGGTTCGATAGTAACTACTTCACTCACGGGAACTGTAGATGTGATTTCACCGTTAATCAATTGAATTTTTTCAGTTACTAAACTTTCTCCATCTGATCCTTCTTGAATCGTACTTTCTTCTCCGGCATACTTAGTATCATCATCTTGGTATATAGTTTCTCTTTCTTTGGTCTTTCTAGATACTACGTGAGTTTCTTCTACTGTATCAAATTGGGGCTGAATCATACCTAGTGTTACTACTTCTCCTGGATAAAGAAGATCATTTGCTGTTTTATAAGTGGTGTTAGCTATTAGAAATTCATCTGGTGATAATTTGTTGTTAAAGGCAATATCTGATATAGTATCTCCATCTTTTACCACATAAGTTGCTTGATCTTCTGTTGTTCCAAAAAGAAGATATTTACATAGTTCTTCTTCTGTCAAATAGATTTTAGCGTCGGCTGGAATTCTTGTTTTAGTAATTGTAATGTTATTTTTTATATATAAATCTTCTACTATTTTTCCTGTTGATTCGATTTCTTTTTGAGTTTCGTTTAAGAAGTTATCATATTCTTCTTCTGGGATAAAGGATTTGATTGTTTTTTCCACAGAATTTGTGAATATCTTTTTGTCTAGTACATAAATAATCTTATCGTCTGTTCTTACTGTTCCACCATCTTCTGTTGATTTTTCATATCCAGTAATTTTTATTTGATATCCATCGATTGTGAATGATTGACCTCCAGTTTGTTTTTGCATTTTTTCATAAATTTGTTCTGTCGTGTAAGTTTGATTACTGTAAGTCATCTCTTGAACGATGTCTAATCCTTTTGGAATATACACTTTACTAACATTATATTTTTCTTTAATCTTAACTTGTTGTTGGTCAATATGCTTTTCTAGTAGTTCCTTAGACTCAATTAAT
>JAAWDC010000155.1 GCA_022793565.1 Bacilli bacterium | reverse complement strand
GCATTAGGTCTTCCTTTGTATTACGTTAGTGCAAATGATGTCGTGTATTCTTATGGTCCATCTGCTAATTTTATGTATGTAGTTTCTGTTATATATATTATATTTATACTATTTTGTTTATTTAAAAATATAAAGAGGATTAAAAGTAAGAAATATATTCCAATTTTTGCTTTTATTGTTTTAGGTACTATCGTTATGATTATTCAAAAATTGAATCCTGGTTTATTGTTGATGACTTCTATGGAAATATTTGTTACATTTTTAATGTATTTTACTATTGAAAATCCAGATATGAAGATGATTGAAGAACTAAATATGGCCAAAGAACAGGCGGAGAAAGCAAATCATGCGAAGACAGATTTCTTGAGTAGTATGTCTCATGAAATTAGAACACCTTTAAATGCAATTGTGGGGTTTAGTCAGGCTTTATTTGAAGAAGATATTCCTGAAAGTGCAAAGGAAGAAGTAAAAGACATTATGATGGCCTCTGAGAATTTATTAGAACTAGTAAATGGCATTTTAGATATTTCAAAAATTGAGGCAAATAAGTTAGAAATTGTCAATACAGAGTATGCTTTACAAAAAGTATTAGAGGATTTGGTTGTTTTGACAAAGTCTCGTTTGGGAGAAAAGTCGATTGAATTTCGTACTGTTTTTGAAGAGACATTACCTCCTGTGTTATATGGAGATTATGCTAGAATTAAGCAGATTGTTTTGAATTTACTTACTAATTCTGTCAAATATACAAAGGATGGTTATATTGAATTTCGAGTATCGTCTGTTCAAAAAGATGGTATTTGTCGCTTGATTTTTTCTGTTGAGGATTCTGGAATTGGAATTAAAAATGAGAAGATTGATAAATTGTTTACGAAATTTGAACGATTTGATTTAGAACAGAATATTACAATTGAAGGAACCGGATTAGGACTTGCGATTACTAAGAAGTTAATTGAATTAATGAATGGTAAAATCGTTGTTCAAAGTATTTATGGAAAGGGTTCTAAGTTTACGGTTGCGATTGATCAAAAAATTGTGAAAAATCCAACCAAAGTAATTGAGGAGCAATCTATAAAAGAGGGAAAAATAGATGCAGTAGGAATGAAGATTTTAATCGTCGATGATAATAAGATTAATCTAAAGGTAGCAGAACGTTTATTAAGAGATTATCATGTGGAAACTATCTCTGTAACTAGTGGAGTAGAGTGCATTAATCTTTTAGCCAAAAAAGAACCAATTGATTTAATTTTAATGGATGATATGATGCCTCGTATGAGTGGTGTAGAGACGTTACAAAAATTGAAGGAAAACCCTAACTTTTCTATTCCAGTTATTGCTTTAACAGCAAATGCAATTTCTGGGATGAAAGAGAAATATCTTTCTGAGGGGTTTGATGATTATTTGTCGAAACCAATTGATAAGAAGGAATTAGAACGAGTGATTTTAAAGTATCAAAAGAATTGATCTTTTGTTCTGTAAAGCGTGTCAAATTACTAGAAATCTTTTAGGTAGTATGCTATACTAATGACAAGAATAGGATGTGAAATTATGAAAGATAAAGCCTTTTTAATTAGTCATGGAGTCAATGTTGAGAAAAGTTTAGAATTATTTGGAGATATAGAAACATATAATGATATGATTCAGACTTTTGTAAAAGAGGTTCCTGAAAAAATGGGAAAGTTAAAGAGTTATAAAGAGATATCTGATATGGCAAATTATGCTATTTTGGCACATTCTTTAAAGAGTGATGCTCGTTATTTCGGCTTTGAAAATTTGGGAGAGTTAGCCTATCAACATGAGTTGAAAGGGAAAGAAAATGATATGTATTATGTGACTTCTCATTTTGATGAATTTATTGGAGAAATTGAAAAAGCGATTCGTATTGCTAAAGAGTACTTGGGAATAGAAGATGGTGCGGATACTTTAGAAAGTGCTAAGGATTTTGATTCTTTAAATGTAAAAGATAAAACTATTTTAGTTGTAGATGACTCAGATATTGTTAGAAATTTTATTCAAAAGATTTTTGATGATACTTATGAAGTTTTAATTGCCAATGATGGAAATGAGGCATTATCTATCGTTTTAGAGAATATTGATAATCATAGAATTGTTGGAATGCTTTTGGATCTTAATATGCCTAATGTAGATGGATTTGAGGTATTAGAGCAGTTTCAAAAACAAAATTTATTTTCTAAAATTCCTGTTTCTATTATTACAGGAGAGGCTTCTAAGGAAATGATTGAAAAGGCATTTACATATCCTATTGTCGATATATTGAATAAGCCATTCAATGAAAGAGATGTAAAAAGAATTGTTGAGAGAACTATTTTGTTTCAGGAGACTATGTGAAAAAAGAGTAAAATTGAGATATTATATAGGATGTTTTATTCAGTCAATACTATGAGCATTTTACATGCTCATTTTTTTCATATTATATTAAAGAATGAGGTTATTACTAGCATTTTTATAAATTTGATTTGAAATTCCTTGATGATTGATTGAAGAAGAAAAGCAGTTTTTAATTCTCAGTATACATGGTAGGAGAGTGGGTTAAGAATACTATTTGATTGCCAATTTTAAATTTATTAGTACTATTCTCTGGTAATTCAAATGTATAGTAGGCATTTTTTACAGGTAGTATTATTCTATTTTTAGGAAATGATTTGTATATTTTTATAATTTTCATATTTTTATCACAAAATATTACATCAATTTTTTGAAACATAAAAAATGTATGGATAGAGTTACAATTGGGAAAGCACTTTCCGATTGTGATTTTCTTTTTTCTAAACATAAATCCTACTAGTCTTTTAAAAAAAGTATTACACATCTCTATATTAAAAGATTGTTCTTCTATTTTTATTTTTGTAATCAAAAGTTATCACCAATATTAGTATACAAAGAAAAAACAAAATTGACAAATATGTAAATTTTTTATAAACTATCAGTAGAAGATAGGTGAGGTCGAGTGATGAAAAAGGAAAATCGTAGTACAAGAGGACAAGCACTTGTGGAGTATGTTTTAATCATTGCTTTAATTTCTGTTATTATTGTAGCCGCTGTTAAGATATTGGGAGGATATGTTATGGATTCTATTACCAAGACGTCGTGTTCTGCAGCAGGTTTAGAATACGTTCCTGGAAAAAAAGCAGGGGATGGGTCTTGTAAAGATCCTAGTGATTCAGAATAGAGACTTGAAAAAAGTTTCTTTTTTTATGTAAAAAAGTGAGAGGCTATGCTATAATAAAAGAATAATAGGGGTGGCAGTGATGCGAAAGGATAAAGGACAAGCATTGATTGAATTTGTATTAATTTTGCCAATTTTATTATTGTTTCTTTTTGCAATAATCGATATTGGTCGCCTTTTTTATGAGAAAATTCAGTTAGAGGATCGGGTTGCTATGAGTTTAGATGTTTTGAGGGATCAAGGCAATTATGAAGAAGCTTTGATGGTACTAAATCGTGGTCAAAAGGAAGAAGCAACGTTAAATACAGAGCACTATCCATCGTATATGGTTGTAAAGGTTGAGTCTAAATTTTCCTTTTTAACTCCAGGTTTAGCAAAAGTTTTGGGAGATTCCTATCGAATCAAAATAGAAAGGACAATTCCTTATGCCGTGGGTGAAGTTTAAATTTTTAAATAATCAAGGTCAGGTGCTAATTCTTTTTGTAATTCTTTTACCTGTTTTGTTATTTGGAATTTTTGGTACTATTATTCATTTTTCAACTATTTATGAAAAAAGAAAGTTAACAAACATTGCAGAACTTGCTTGTAATTATGCATTAAAAGAATCTAGTAAGGAAAAAGTTCGATCTATAGTTATGAAAAATGATGCTGAAATTGAAAAGGTTGATATTAAGAGAAAGAATCAATCTGTAAACATTACTTTAGAAAAAGAAATGTCTATTTTATTTTTAAATAAAAAAATATCTGTGAAGGCGTCTTATGAATGTAGGAAGTTGGAGGGGAAAGTATGAGAGTAGAAAAGGGAAAGGTTGTTACAATTACTTCTTCAAAAGGAGGAGTTGGGAAAAGTATCTTCTTATTAAATTTAGCAGGAATTTATCAAAGACTTGGAAAAAAGGTTTTGTTATTAGATCTTGACTTTAGTGGGGGATCTTTGGCACTTTCACTAAATGTTACAGTCCAAAAAACAGTTTATAATGCGATAGATGATATTATGCATAATCGTTATCATGGAATGGAAGAATATATTGTTTCTTATAACGATTTTATCGATGTTCTTTCTTGTCCTAAAGATCCAAGACAGGCAACGAAAGTGGAGATTCGATATTTAGATAGTTTATTAGAAAGAATTGGAATGGTTTATGATGTTATTTTAATAGATACAACTCATGGATTTTCTAAGAATAATATTGTGATATATGATCATTCGAATGTACTTGTTTATTTGATGACTAATGATTTATTAGATTTGAAAAACAGTAGGAATTTTATGAGTATTATGAAGGATATTGAGATGGATCATCTGCGAGTTTTACTAAATAATAGTATTGTTTCGAAGGAGAGTTATTTTAGTAATTTTGATATTCGTACAATGATTGATTGGAATATTGATTATGTAATCCCAACAGATTTTTATATTAGAAATTTGCCTCAATATTTATTAGAAGGTGTTATAGCAACTTTGGATTCTAAAACTTGGGAAAAGAAATACCAAAGAGAGGAAAAACAATTATATAAGATGGCACAAGATTTTATTGGGGAGGAGGATTCTAGTGAAGAAGACATTAACAGAAGAGTTTGAGTTAGATACCACGAGTCGTAAACCTGTTCAAGTGATTAAGGATTATGACATTTTCAAGGATAAAGAGTTACTTGATCAGTTGCGAATTCAAATTATTCAAAATTTGATTGATAATCAGGCACCTAAAAATATGTCTCTTACGGAGTATATTAATCAAGAGATTGATCGTAGTTTAGAAGGGTATGACTTGTCCAATTTAGAAAGAGATCATATTTTTAATTTAATTGATAATGAAATTAATGGGTATGGACCTATTACAGAATTGTTAGATGATGATCATGTGACTGAGATTATGGTAAATGGACCTAATGATGTATACATAGAAATTGATGGAAAGGTAGTAAAGGATGATACTATTTCATTTATTAATAATGATCATATTTTGAGGACCATTGAAAGAATGATTCATCCTTTGGGAAGGACGATTGATATTTCTAATCCAATGGTAGATTCACATTTACCAGATGGATCTAGAATTAATGCGATTATTCCGCCACTTAGTTTGCGAGGACCCATTTTAACTATTCGTAAATTTAGTGATCAATTAAATTCGATTGATGACTTATTGCGTTCTGGAACATTAACTCCATATATGGCTCGTTTTTTAGAAGCCTCTGTTTTAGCAAAACTTAATATTATTGTATGTGGTGGGACAGGTAGTGGAAAGACAACAGTGTTAAATGTTCTTTCTAATTTTATTCCGAAAGAGGAACGCGTGATTACGATTGAAGATGCTGCCGAATTAAAGCTCCGTCAAGGTCACGTTATTTCTCTAGAGACACGAAGTACCAATTATGAGAACGGAAGAGAAGTTACTATCCGTGATTTGGTGCGTAATTCTTTAAGGATGCGTCCAGATCGAATTATTGTTGGTGAAGTTCGTGGAAAAGAAGCTTTCGATATGTTACAGGCTATGAATACAGGGCATGAAGGTAGTTTAACGACTCTACATGCTAATGGACCAGTGGATGCCTTAAATCGTTTAGAAACAATGGTATTAATGGGGGAAATGGAAATTCCTATTTCAGCGATTCGAGAATATATTAAAAATGCTATTGATCTTGTTGTTCAAATTGAGAGATTGAGTGATGGACGAAGAAAGATTACTAGTATTTCGGAGATTACAGGAATGAAAAATGTGGAGATTGAGTTAAAAGAAATTTTTGCATTCCGAAGAAAAGGGGTTACTTCGAGTGGCGAAGTGGATGGAGAGTTTGTTTTATATAATTATATTCCTAGAGTTTATGAAAAAATAGTTCGTCATGGAGTTCGAAGTGTCGATGATATTTTTGATTCATTAAAGAAAGGAAAAAAATAAATACGATAGACAAAGAAGAAGGGTGGAAGTTTTATGGGAGATCAAAATCGTTTAGTCATCTATATATTTCTTGTTGGCTTTTTATTACTATGTATTGGTATTATTATTATAAGTCGTCGTTTCTTAAGAGTATGTAAGCTTACAAAGCGATTAGAGAGTTATACAATTGAATCTCTTGTGCATCCAAAAAACTCTTTTGGAGACAGTCTTTACTTTGTCGGTTTGGATATTTTAGAT
>JAAWDC010000154.1 GCA_022793565.1 Bacilli bacterium | reverse complement strand
AATTCTAGAAATATAAGACTGACTAATTCCAAGGAGGTCAGCTACATCCTTTTGTGTCATCTCTTTTTTCCCCATAAGTCCATACCGAAGCATAATAATTTCTTTATCCCTTTTCTCAAGTTTATTAATTTCCTGCATAACCAAATCCCGCTCTGTTTCCTTTTCTAATTCTTTAGTTACAATATCAGGTTCAGTTCCCAAAATATCCTCTAAATGCAATTCATTCCCGTCTGCATCAAAACTTAAGGACTCATCAAAACTAACTTCTGTTCTCACTTTTTTGTTCTTTCTTAAATACATTAAAATTTCGTTATCAATACATCTAGACGCATATGTAGCAAGCTTAATATTCTTATCTTTGCTAAAAGTTTTAATCCCCTTGATTAAACCGATGGTCCCAATACTTACTAAATCTTCCAAATCCACTCGTGTATTCTCATATTTTTTAGCCAGAAAAACTACTAATCTCAGATTATGTTCAATTAGTTTATCCCTCGCAAAAGTATCCCCATCACAAGAAAGCTCAATATAAAATTCTTCTTCTTCTTTCTTTAAAGGTTCTGGTAATCGATCGACAGCCCCCACATAAAATAATGCATTTTGTCTTTTAGTAATTAGAATAATAAATAAAAATATCCCTATCATGTTTTCCCTCCTCTTTTTTAATATATGATAGATATCCTTATTATAGAAATCCCATTCCTAAAAATATGTCGAAGCATCACGAATGATCAAGAATTTCATCACCATGCAAAATCATAGAAACACCATCGATATGAAAAGGCTCTCTACTAAGACCAACTAATACTTTCTCAACTCGCTGTTTTTGATTAATAATTAGAAAATCAAAATAAACACAAGGAATAATCCCAGAAGTTTGTAACCCATGATATGGAACATAAATGATCTTCTGTTTTTTAGAAAGTTTATAGGTTGGATCATAAAGTAAATGAACAGGACGCTTCGTATATGGGTCATATAACTGATTCCCCGTATCTAAATAGCCAACATATTGATATCTTTTCTTACCTTGTACTAATTCGATCCTATAAAGATTAGAATCTCTTCTCTTCCGATAAGAACTTTGTTTAATGTAAAAAAATAAAATAAGAGGTGCTATAAATAAAATTAAGAAAAGAGGAATACGAAAATGATTAGAAACAAATAAATTTTGAACAACACTATAAGAAAATTCTATGTTTAAATAATAGAAAAATCCCCCCAACAAAATACTAACAAAATAAAGATATAATACATTTGTAATCAACTCTTTCAAAGAATGATAAGAAAAGCATACGAGAACCATAGCGACTGAAACAAAAAATTTAAAAAGGAATAATTCTAGAGAATTAAGAGAAAGAAATAGAAAAAGAGTACTACTACTTCCGATTAGTCCACCAAATATAATTCTTTTTTTCTTTACATTTCTCTTTAAAACAATATCCACTGTAAATAATAATACACTATCCAAGAAAAAATTAAGAAAAAAAACTAGATCTAAATAAACATTCATCTATCCTCACCTAGTTTTATTTTAAAATCTTCATCAATTCTATTTTGTCGAAGAAAAAAAGAAAACGCTTATTCAGCGTCTTTTTTACTTACTTCTTCTTTTCCTTTATAGAAACCACAAGCTGGACAAACTCTGTGTGGACGAATCATCTCTCCACAATTTGAACATTTAGTTGTTCCAACAGCTGATAATGCATTGTGACTTCTTCTCATTCTTTTTCTTGTTTTTGATACTTTTCTGAATGGTACTGCCATGTTATCACTCCTCTCCCCACATATTCACTAACTCACCAAAAGGATTATTATTTATTACTGAGTCCTCTTCGGTTATTAACTTCCAACCATCCCCTTGATATTTACTGAAATCAGTGACTTCTGTTTGTTTCAAAGGAACTTCTAATACAATATTTTGCCATAAAACATCCATAATATCAAGTGATTTCGCATTATTTCTTCCATTTTCTTCTAATATTTCTTCAAATTGGCAAGAAAACGGATAAGAAATCAGCTCCAAGCTAATCGCATCTTCTAACCACATTGTACCAGATAAACTTCCAGAAAGAACGATCTCTTGATCATTTAAAAAACATTTGGCATCCACTGTTACTGGCTCAATCTTTCGAATTTCAGAATTGGATAAATAAGAATCTGGAAAACATATTTGACATTGAACCAAAAACTCTCCTTCTTCAAATAGCGTTGCAAGATCTATCTCCATTGAACCACCACCGCTTATTCATTATACAGTAATTTTCTTTTTTTTTCAATCACTTTCTATGCTTTTTAGAATATAAAAAGAATCTTAGCCCATACAAGAATCCCTCCAGGAGAGTTCTTTTTTTTTCCATTCATATTTGATATAATTAAATCACTTAGAAAGTGAGGAACAATTATGAATGCTATTGGAATTATCGCAGAATATAACCCACTACACAATGGACATCTCCACCACCTAAATCAAATTCGTCATTTAGAAAAAGATGCTCTGATCATTGCAGTAATCACCACAAGTTTCACCCAACGTGGAACTCCTAGTTTATTAGATAAATATACAAAAACAAAGCTCTGTCTCGATTATGGGATTGATTTAGTAATAGAACTCCCCTTCCCATTCGCAACCCAAGGTGCTGACATTTTTGCAAAAGGGGCAATTCAAATATTAAGTGCCCTCCAAGTTAAAAAAATTTATTTTGGCAGTGAGAGTAATGATGTAGAAAAACTAACAACTCTTGCCAAAATAGCTTTAGAAGAGGAATATCAAGAAAGAGTATGTGCCTATTTAAAAATGGGAGAAAACTATCCTACTGCATTAAATAAAGCCTTTTTAAATCATGGATTTATCACAACACCAAATGATCTTCTAGGCTTATCTTATATTAAAGAAATTTTAAAACAAAAGAAAACCATCGAACCTAAAACAATTCAAAGGACAAACGCTTTCCATGAAACAGAAATTACTGGTTCAATCAGTAGTGCAACAAGTATTCGTCAAGCAATAATTGAAAAAAAAGACTTTAAAAACACAGTTCCTGAAGAAGTTTATAAAATACTAAAACACATTGAAAACATAGAAGAAAAATACTACCCATTCTTAAAATATAAAATTTTGTCATCGGAGAATCTTTCTATATATCAAACTGTAGATGAAGGAATAGAACACAGAATCAAAAAAGTCATTACAGAATCAGATTGTTTAGAAACATTAATACAAAAAATTAAAACAAAAAGATACACTTACAACCGTTTAAAGAGAATGTGCTGTCATATCTTATGTGATTTCACAAAGGAAAGAGCAAAAAGATTTAATGAAGTAGAATATATACGAATTCTAGGATTTAATTCAAAAGGACAATCTTATCTAAATAAAATCAAAAAACAACTCTCCCTCCCCCTAATCACAACCTTATCCAAAGGAAAATCAGAGATGTTGGAATATGAGAAACAAGTATTTTCCATTTACTCTAGTATCTTCCCATATGAAAAACAAATAGAGTTAAACCATCTAGAGTATAGTGCTTTCCCCCTACAGAAAAAAGAAGAATAGAATACAAATATTGGATTCTATTTTTTTAATAATTCAAAAAGAGCAGCCCTCTCTGCCAATAAATTTGAATTGGTCGTATCTCCATATAGATAATCAAAACGAAACAACGAAAATCCACCATACTTAGGCATCTTTCTACTGAGTTCTATTTCATTTTTAATAATATTAGAATGTTCTTGCCATTCCTTTTCTCCACTTTTCGCATACTGATCAGGAAGCCCCGACTTATAAAGTGCCAATGCTGGAATTAAAATAACATTATTTTGAATTAAAGAATGCCATTCTTCTAACGTCTTTTCGAAAGGTTTTACTTGGTTCTCTAATCCATAATAAAGTTGTGGCATAATATAATCCACATATCCTGGTTCCTTCAACCAAGTTCGAACATCTGCAAAGTTTCTTTGATAGTTATTATCAATATTCCCTTCTGGACTAACCCCAAAAACTAAACCATCTTTCTTCTTTACTGTTTCGTAAACTCGCCGAATCAATTGATTTACTTGAGCCAAATGAAATTCTTCCCTTGACATTGTCATTTGATACTCCTGATATTGAGCATCATCGATCGTAGAATTAGGATAAAAATAATCATCAAAATGAACCCCATCAATATCATAATTATCAATCAATTCTTCAATTCCTTGAACAATTAAATCCTGTACTTTAGAAGAAGCTGGATTATAATAAATACCTTGATTTTCTATTACTTGAACATGCTCTGTCCCAAGCCATGGAAAAGCAGGATTAGAAAAACTAATAGAAGAAACATCAGTGTGATTTCTAACTCGATAAGGATTGATCCAAGCATGAACTTCAATTCCTCTTTGATGAGCTTCTTGAATAAAATAGTCTAAAAAATCAAAAGGATAATCTTTTCCTTCTGTCCCTACTAAAGTCTTTGACATAGGATAAATTTTAGAAGGATAAATAGCATCTGAAAAACTCCGAACCTGAAGTAGAACCATATTAAATCCCTTTTCTTGTAAAAAATCTAGAATGTCCAAAATTCTCCTTTTCGCTGCCTGCTCTTCCACATTTTGAAAATATTTCTCTATTTCTAAATAAGAGAAAAAAACAGCTCTTTTCTCTACCACATCATCAGTTTCTTCTTCCCTTGGCAATTGTACCTTACAAAAAACACTAAAAAAGGCAGTCAAAGTAAAGACTGCCACTAATATCCCTGTTCCCAAAATAGATGGTTTTTTTCTCAAATTCATCACCTATTTATATATATGTACAGGCCCTATAAATTATGATTCCTTTGGCTCTACATATACTACACTTGCATTTTCAAAATCTATCTTACGATATACTTCATCCAATTCCTTCTTATTCATAGACTTATAAAGATCAATCTTATTCTCAATAATCTTTCCATAATTAATAATATCATCTAAAAGATTATCCAAAGTCAAAGAAATATTATCAACCATAACTACTTCAGAAGAAATCCATACCTTTTTAAGTCTCTCGATCTCTTCTTCCATAATCTTTCCATGCTTAAGTTCATTTTTAATTTCTTTTATCAGACGCTTTGCATCTTTACTATCAGCATAGAAATTAATTACTAAATAATCTCCTACAAAATCACGCTCATTGTAGAATGAAGTCATTAACTTCTCACTTTTCATACGCTCTCGAAATTTAGAAGACAATCCAAATAAAATATTCAAAATCATTCCTACATAAAGATTAAACCGATAACGATCTTTCACACTCTTAACAGGAATCTTAATTCCAAAGGCAACCTTAGAATTCACAATTGGAAAAGTAAAACTATATTCCGTTCGTAAAACAGAAGTAGGCTCCTCCTCCTTTTTTTCCTTAATCGATTGATTCGTCTCAGCATTATTTAATGCCTCATTTTTTTGAATGACTTCTAAAGCATCCTCTTTATTAAAGCAACCACTAACTAATAAAATCATATTACTAGGCTGATAAAAGGTATTATAAGTCTTGTACAAAAGTTCCTTTGTTATTTTACTAATAGACTCCACGGTTCCTGCGATATCAATGCGAGTTGGATCCTTATGAAACAATGATTTCCGAAGTTCTTCATCTAAAATCCAATCAATTTCGTCATCATATTGCTTGATTTCTTCTGCGATAATTCCCTTTTCCTTCTCTACATTCTCATCTGTGAAATAAGGACTATGAACATAGGTTAACAAATAATCTAAATTCTCAAGGAAATTATTACTTCCTTCAAAATAATATCTTGTAATCTTATAACTTGTAGATGCATTAGAATTAGTACCTGATTTAGATGCAAAAGTAAAAGGATCCATCCCATCTTCCTGTTCAAACATCTTATGCTCTAAAAAGTGAGCAATTCCATCTGGAACAGTAATCATCTTTTTCTCTCCAATTGGAGAAAAAGTAGTATTAATAGAACCAAACTTTGTAACATAATGCATCGCATAGTTTGTCTTATTTTCATATGGAATAAAGAAAACTTGTAATCCATTCTTTAGTTTCTCAAAAAAAACGCTTTGATCTAAACCATTTAATTTAATTTCCTTCATCTTCCCCATCTCCTTCTAGTAGAAAAATAGTATCAATTTTTACTTTCTTAGCCAAAGAAATAATATCCTCTTTGGTTACCTTCTGAACTTCCTTCTTTCTTTCTTCAATATCACCTAAATTCAAAAGATCCTTTGCCAAAAAGGTTTCGATAATTGCACTTTCATT
>JAAWDC010000153.1 GCA_022793565.1 Bacilli bacterium | reverse complement strand
GTATTGAGAAAAGTATTGTTAATTTAGCTAATTTACTTTGTCATGAATATAAAGTAGAAATCATATCTACATATCGTTTAGCAGATCAACCAGCGTTTTCTCTTGATTCTAATGTACAAGTTCGATATTTAATTCAAAAGTACAAACCAAATCGGGAGGAATGGAAACAGTCCATTCGACAGTTCAAAGTATTTACGTTTTTAAAAGAATCTTATAAGGCAGTAGTTGTTTTATTACTTCGAAAGAGAAAGACAATAAAAGCTATTAAAGGGTGTGATAGTGACATTATTATTTCAACACGCTCTTTGTTTAATCATTGGTTGGGTGAGTATGCTAAAAAGGGAATTCGTAAAATTGGATGGGAGCATAATCATCATCATCAGGATGAGAAATATATTCGTGAACTTACCTCTTCTTGTCAAAAGTTGGATCAGTTAGTTCTTGTTTCTGATTCACTTCGTTCTTTTTATAAAAAAGAGTTCCGCAAGAAAGGAATCAAGTGTAGGTGTGTTTATATTCCTAATATGATTGATTCTATTCCAAAGGAAGTTTCTTCTTTAAAAGAAAAAAAATTAATTTCTATTGGTCGTTTTGCTAGAGAAAAGGGTTTTGTAGATTTAATTGAGGTTTTTTATAGAATTCATCAATCGGCTCCTGAGTGGAAATTATGTCTTGTAGGGGATGGTTCTGAAAAAAATAAAATTGTTGACTTGATTTACCAATATCAATTGAATGATTTTGTTGATCTTCATGGATATTTGAAGCGAGAGAAAATTGATGAGTTGTTGCATGAATCTTCTCTTTACTTAATGACTTCCTATACAGAATCTTTTGGAATTGTTTTAATTGAGGCGATGTCCCATGGTGTACCTTGTGTTGCTTTTTCTTCTGCAGAAGGTGCAAATGATTTGATTACTAATGATGTCAATGGATATTTGATTGAAAATCGTGATTTTGATCAGATGGCTGATCAAGTTTTAGAATTAATTGGTGATATTAATAAAAGAAAAAAATTAGGAAAAGAAGCTAGAAGACTCAGTACAGGATATACCCAAAATCAAGTGAAGGGTGATTGGATAAAACTTTTAAAGAAGAGAGGATAATATGAAGAAGAAGGTATTATTTATTTCTAGTACAGGGGGTCATTTAACAGAGATGATGCGTCTTGAAAAAATGTTTTCTGATTATGATTTTCGTATTATTACAGAAAAAACACCATCTAGTGTTTTTTTGAAAAAGAAGTATGGAGATCAATTAAGTTATTTAGTTTATGGAACTAAAGATCATATATTGACTTATCCCTTTAAATTGTTAGTGAATTGTTTCAAGAGTTTTTATTATTATTTTTGTTTTCGTCCCCAATACATTATTACTACAGGTGCACATACAGCGGGTCCTATTTGTTGTATAGGAAAACTTTTTGGTAGTAAGATTATTTATATAGAGTCTTTTGCTAATATTCATACGAAAACAATTACTGGACGATTAATCTATCATTTTGCTGATTTATTTATTGTTCAGTGGAAAAGTATGTTGAAATTGTATCCAAGATCTATTTATGGTGGTTGGATTTATTAAGGGGGATTCTTATGATTTTGGTAACTCTCGGTACCCAGGATAAAAGTTTTGAAAGATTATTAGTAGAGATTGAACATTTAATAGAGATAGGTATTATTCAAGAGGAAGTAGTTGTTCAGTCTGGATATACTTGTTATTCTAGTAAGAAAATGAAAGTATTTGATTATTTGCCAAAAGATGAATTTGAAGATTTAATTCAGGAATGTAGTTGTTTAATTACCCATGGGGGAGTTGGTACTATTTTCGATGGATTATCTAAAGGAAAGAAAGTAATCGCTGTTCCTAGGCTTTCTAAATACAAGGAACATGGAAATGATCATCAAATACAAGTTGTTGAGGAATTGGGAAGAGAAGGATATATTTTACCTTGTTTGGAGGTTTCTGATATTCAAAAAAGTTTAAAAAAGTTAACCAAATTTCAACCTAAGAAGTATACTGGGAATCATGACAAAATGGTTTCTATGATTAAGAATTATATTTCTCAAGAATCTGGTTCTATTTTTTCTTCTAATATTTTTCTTTATTTTCTTTTTGGAATCTTCTTTCTTTTATTCCAATACCTTTGTTTTAATTTATCTTTCTTTGATCACTTTTCAAGTATTAAAATGTGTTTATTAGAGTGGGTGGTCTCGTATTGTTTTACGTTTTTAATTTATTTTTCTATTTATCATCGTTCTATTACTTTTCATAAAAGGACTTTTGTCTTTAGCTCTTTGTGCTTTATTTTTCATTTTTTCTGTTTTTTTGTTGGTTCATGGTTTCTATCTTATGAATTGTCTGTTTTATTTAGTAGTTTGATTACATTGTTTTTGGTTTATGTAATTTATATGCTAGTATTTGGTGGAGATATTTCTCTTACAAAATCTACTGTAAAGCGTAATTAGAACTATTATCAATTTTTCCATTTTATGGTATGATAGGTCTGATGGAGGGATAAAATGAAAAAAATATCAATTGTTGTTCCTTGCCGTAATGAGGAAGCTTCGATCCCACTTTTTTATGAAGAGGTATGCAAAGTTTTAGAT
>JAAWDC010000152.1 GCA_022793565.1 Bacilli bacterium | reverse complement strand
TTTCCTCAATCTCTTTTTTGTCTTCTGGCACTACTACTGTAAGTCCATTTTTTTCTAATCTATTTTTTAAAAAGTCTTCTGTCATAGTATACCTTGTTCCAAGTAGTAATACTTGAGACACCTTTTTTTCATGACACTTTTCTGATACACAGTCTGCGATATGAATTAGAGGAATTCCTATTTTATCTTCTATTATATTTGCTACTTTATGAATGGTATTGGTTGCAATTGCCACATAATCGCATCCAACACTTTCTAATTTCTTGGCAACTTCTGATAAAATAGCTCCGATTTTTTCCCAGTCTCCTTCTAACATTAATTTTCTAATTTCCTCAAAATTAACACTGTAAAGGAACATTCGGCATGAGGTAAGATCGCCACAAATATCATTTACTTGACGGTTGATCCTATCATAATAATGAAGAGAGGATTCATAACTCATTCCTCCTAAAATTCCAATTGTTTTCATAATATTCTTCCCTTCTTTTTATTCTTATTCTTTGGTTAATCTTTTTACGCCTTGGTTGATTCGATCAAAACAAACTTCACGAATTTTCTTCCATAGTTTTTCACTATTTGGTGCGACATCTACCATACTTAAAAATAAATCAAAGTTATCTGTTTCTACTAAAATATCAAAGCTCTCATCAAAATTAATATCAAATATCATAGCTAATTCTAGCATTACAGTATCACTACTTGATGGGTTTTCTATTTTATAGAGTAGATGTTCTTCTTGAAATTCTTTTAATGTTTTTTCATCTACTTCATCTGCATTAAATGCTAGAGGAATGTGTATTGCTGCTTGTTTATAAATATCTACTTTATCCATATCACGGATCATTTTTGAAAAAAGCATTTCCTTCTCTTCCATTTTAGGAATGGAATATTTATTATGATAGCGAATCGCTTTCTCAATAATATTGTCGTACGAATTATCTTCTACGAAATCACGGATGTGTCCCTCTTCAAATAGATAGTGGCAACTTTCATCAGCATGATCTATATTTTTATCACTATTGGAGTGATATTGTCTAAATTGTTCAAATCTACCAATATCATGTAAAAGACCGATAATCTTTGCTAATATAATTTCTGTATCTGATAGGTTTAAGCGAAAAGCAAGTTCTACCATCAAATCAGAAACAGCATAACTATGGCGGTATTTTGGTTCTATTCTTTCGTCTGTTTTATCATAAGTTGCTACATATGCATCAAATGCTTTTTTACATTTTTCGAAATCCATAATAAAAACTCCTCCTTACTTATTATTTAAGCTAAGGACGAGTTTTCCCGCGGTACCACCTTAATTCATTCTAGATTAGAATGCTCTTCATTTGATTAACGGATCTAATCCGGAATTTCTTACTCTAGTTCAGAAATTCAACTCCATCGCTACAAATAAGACCCTTTCTATCTATTTCCACCAACCATAGACTCTCTATTAGAAAAAGGTTCTATTCCTCGACTTCTTTGTCTTTTTAGTAGATTATATAACAGAATAATTCTAATTGTAAAGTATTTCTTAAGATCTTTCTATATTGATCAAAGGATCAAAAGAAATGGATGGTTTATTATATTATGGAACAAGAGATCCTTTTACAACATTAGAATTACTAGATTTTGTTGCGATCATTAAATCTACTAAACTAGAAGTAGCACTTGTATAATTTACAATGATCTTAGCTCCAGGTACTATTGCAGCGTCAAAAAACATAAGGCTATAATCTTCTATATTAGAATTCGAAATTACAATAGTAGTAGTTAAGGCATTGCAACCCCAAAATATTTCATGAATATCTGTTACACTATTTGTATTAAAAACACCAACTTTTAAAGTTTGTAATTGAGTATCCGCATAAAACATTCCATACATATTTTGTACATTTGAAGTATCAAAACTACTAATATCTAATGTGGTTAATTTAGAACACCTTTCAAACATTCCTCGCATATTTGTTACTTGGGATGTATTAAAATTTGTTACTAATAGACTTTCCAAACTATTACAACCATAAAACATACAGTGCATAGTAGTTACATTAGAAGTGCTAAAGTTGCTTAGATCTAAACTAGTTAGGACTTTACAATTATTAAACATAGAATCCATATTTGTTACATTGACAGTATCAAAAACTCCTACATTTAGACTTGTTAGGCGCTGACAGTTACTAAACATGTAACTCATGGTTGTCACTTTTGATGTATTAAAGGTGCTTAAATCTAAAGTGGTTAATTTACTACAACTTCGAAACATTGCAGCCATATTCTTTACATTAGCTGTATTAAAATTGCTTAAATCTAGACTATTTAAATTTGTAAGGTATGCAAACATTCCAAACATATTAGTAACATTTGAGGTATCAAAACTACTGATATTCAAACTGCTTAGTGATTGGCATCCGTCAAACATTCCTTCCATATTAGTAACCTTGGAGGTATTGAAATTACTTAAGTCTAAGCTAATTAAGGCGCGGCAGTTACTAAATGGGTGTGCCATACTTGTTACTTCAGATGTATTAAAGCTACTTAAATTGAGGCTAGTTAAGGCATTACAATCAAAAAACATATACGAGATATTTGTTACTTTAGATGTATCGAAACTACTTAAGTTTAAACTGGTTAAGTCTTTACACCCCTGAAACATTCCAGCGATCGTTGTTACATTAGTCGTTCTAAAACTACTAAGATTTAATGCTTTTA
>JAAWDC010000151.1 GCA_022793565.1 Bacilli bacterium | reverse complement strand
TTTTTTTTGTTATTTTAGTTGCGCTATCCTCAGCTGTTATGCTTTTAAATGGAAGCTTTGATGAAGGAGAAGGTAGTGGTTATTCGGATATTGAAAAAGCTGAACAAAGATACTATAAAAAATTAACAGAAGCACAAGAAAAGGCTTACTCTAAGTATCGAGTTTGTACAGATATTAATTTAGTTCATGCAACTTTGATTGCTAATAAAGGGTTCGATCAAGGAATGGAAGAAGGAGAAGAACCTTGTGAAGATGAGGAGTCTTGTAGTGCAGAATCGGCAGATGTTTTAACTGCAGATGATTATAAAAAGATGGAAAAGTATATTGATTTATTGATCAATATGCAAATAAAAAGAAAAAAATATGGACTTTATAAACCTTCTTGTTATCAGTCTAGTTATGGCGATGTTTGTGCAGAAGGGGAAGACTCAGAAGAAATCATTGTTACAGATGAGGAAGAAGCTAAACGTTGCATGGATATTAGCTTGTGGGATAGTTGGTTTTCTGATGTTCCACTTCGCAATAGTCAAGATGTTAGACTTGTTGCTAGAAATGATAAAGAAACAACGATTTTCAATTTCTTGACGAAAAAAGCAAATCGTGAGAAAAATTATGAATATTATTTTTATATTCCAGGAGCTACTTTCGAGGATAGAGACGAAGATGGAATTAAAGAAACTAGAATCTGTAATCCTTCTGTTCCTAAGAATGCTTATGATTTTGCAGAATTGAGCATTTCAGATTGGGAAAAAATGGATCAATCCGTTTATTTTTGGAATTTGCTAGATTCCTTTGTCGAAGAATATTTTCCAGAATATCTAGAAGGTGGTTCTGGATATGCTGAACCTGGAAGTCAGCGGTATCAGGAGGCCTTTGAGTTAATCGATCAAATTTATGATATTTATACGATGATGGGACCAAGTAGAGATTGCTCTGAGATGTATTCTTATCAAACTGTTAGCAACTTATGTACAGAAGGTGTTACTGTTGTTGGAAATCATGAAGGAACTTATGATTTAGAAGAGTATATTGCGGGAGTTGTCGAAGCAGAGATGTATTCTCATTTTCCAATGGAATCGAAAAGAGCGCTTGCTGTTGCCGCTAGAAGTTATGTTTTAGCTAGTACAAATCATTGTGAGCAGGCAATTGATAATAGTTCTAATGCTCAAAATTTTAATCCCAATTATTCGGAAGAATCATGGGAAGCAGCAGATTCTACTCGAGGTGAGATTATAACTGTAGATGGTAAAGTTGTATTGGCACAATATGACTCTTGGAATTGTCCAGGAAAGCTTAGTTGTGTTTATAAAAAGTTACCTTCAGAAGAATCACATACTGTTACTATTTCTAATAAATATTCTAATTTGGCTGCTGGTGGACATGGACGAGGGATGAGTCAAATTGCAGCAGCTGATATGGCAAGTAATGGGGATGATTATCATACGATTTTATCTTACTTTTATACTGGGGCAATTACAGTTTCTAGCGGTGGTAGTGGTGAAAGCGTAAAAGATGGAAGTATGAGTGAAAAATTGGCATTCTTATTTCCGGATGGGCTTCCGACTTCTTCTATAGAGATGCAAAAGTACTTGACAACTGTTACAGTTCCATTAGTGGATATCAATGGAAATTCTCGAATGGGTAGACTTACAGTACATCAAGCGATTGCAAGTGATATCGTTAATATATATACTCAAATTGCTCAAGCAGGATTTCCAATTAAAGATACTTATTGTTATTCATGGCGTGGTATGGCAGGAAATAGGCAGACTACTTCTCACCATAGTTATGGAGTTGCTTGTGATATTAATGCAAATGAAAATTATATGATTCGAAATGGACATGTCATTGCTGGATCGTTCTGGAAACCTGGTGTTAGTCCATATTCTATTGAGCCGAATGGTCCTGTTGTACAGGCGTTTAGTCAATATGGATGGGGCTGGGGTGGTAATTGGAGTAGTTCCAAAGACTATATGCATTTCTCATTTACAGGATATTAAGGAGGAAATATGAAGAAAAAATTAGTTTTATTACTTTTTGCTATTTTTCTCCTTTCAGGATGTAGTGTAGAATATAATATAGATATTACTGATAGGAAGATTACCTTAGATGGTGTCTTGCTTGAAACTGATGAATCCAACTGGGATAAAGTGATCATTCAAAATGATGATGAAAAAATTGATCATAACGTCGATCCTAATTATTGCATGGATGGTAGTTGTGGGATTCAGGACGGGGCTATGGATACTTCTAGTTTAACGTATTCACAGCTTGTTGATTTAAAGACGATCGATCCTGATGCTAAAATTGAGGGGTTAACAAGAATTAAAGATGTTGGAAGGCTTGGAATTTCTGCAAAGAAAACAATTGATTATAAAGATAAAAAATCTTTAAAAGAACTTCCTGGAGTTTCTACTTGTTATAAATACTTTTCTGTTTTAGAAAATAAAAATAAAGATGGAATTCTTCTATCGACTTCGAATAAAAATCTTTGCTTTGAATCTTATGATATATTAGAAGAAATTACAGTAAAATTGACAACGAATCATGAAGTAGAAAGTCATAATGCTGATGAGGTAAATGGCAATGATTATATCTGGAAAATCAATAGGGAGAATTATAATAATAAAAATATACAAATTAATTTACTGAATAAAACCCAGAAAAAAATGGATTTAAGCTTGTTAATTTTTGTCGGGAGTGTTATTTTAGTAATAATAGGTGTTGGTGGAGTTATTACACTTAATATGGTTATCAAGTCGAATAGAGCGAACACAATTAAGTAGGAAGAAGGGTTATCATGAAATTAAAATTTAAAGCGGATGCAACAGATATATTAATTTTTGTAATTTTTTCAATCTTTTTATTATATGTTGTATGTCTGGGAGTCTTAAATTTTCCAACATTAGCTTTGGAAGGGCATTTTAATGGACTGAATCCATTTCCGGCTTTTGCTCCTAGTCGAATTGTTGCAACACTTGTATTTTACTTTATTTTTCTAGCAGGAATTTTTATGTCTGTTAGTTCCTATTTCTTCGAAAGGGAGTCTGGTATTGGTTTTTCTACAGAGAAATCAGATAAGGGATATAGTCGTTGGTGTAAAGAAAAGGAAATGAAACAAGGGTATAAGATGGCTATGATTCATCCTGGTGAGGATATGACAAAAGCAGCCGGAGTTCCTTTGATCTTAAAAGATAATGAAGTTTGGGTAGATAATGGAGAATATCATAGTTTAGTTATTGGTGCAACTGGTTCTGGTAAGACACAGACAGTAATATTTCCAACAGTAAATGTTTTGGCTAAGAAAAGAGAGTCTATGATTATTACCGATCCAAAGGGTGAAATCTATGAGAATACTTCTAATATGTTACGGGAAAAAGGATACAATGTGTTAGTTCTTAATTTCCGTGATCCTCAACAAGGAAATGCTTGGAATCCATTGTCTTTACCATATAGAATCTACAAATCTGGAAATCAGGATAAGGCAATTGAGTTGTTAGATGACTTGGCTGCGAATATTCTTTATGAAGAAAAATCAGGAAATGCAGATCCTTTCTGGGAAAAGACCTCTGCCGATTATTTTTCAGGACTTGCTCTTGGAATGTTTGAAGATACAACAGAAGATAAAGTTAATTTAAATACAATTAGTTTAATGACTACTGTAGGGGAAGAAAAATTTGGTGGTGGAACTTATATTAAGTCTTATTTTGAGACGAAAGATCCATCTTCAGCAGCATATACCAATGCTTCTGGAACTATTATGGCACCAAATGAAACCAAGG
>JAAWDC010000150.1 GCA_022793565.1 Bacilli bacterium | reverse complement strand
TAAATTATAATGAGTTAGAAGAAATTGATTGGTGGCTATTATCAAAATATAATAAACTAGTCAAATATACGACTGCTGCTATGGAAGAATATGACTTAAATAAAGCAGTACGTTTGATTAATAATTTTGTAAATGAAGAATTATCAAATTGGTATATCCGTAGAAACAGAAGAAGGTTCTGGAAAGGACAATTAGATACATCAAAAAAGGCAGTTTATCAAACTACCTATGAAGTATTAACAGGAATTTGTAAACTAATTGCTCCAATAGCACCTTTCTTAGTAGATGAAATTTATAAGAACTTAACACAAGAAGAAAGTGTACATCTAGCAGATTATCCAATTTGTAATGAGGCGTATATCCAAGAACAGATTGAACATAGAATGGATTTAGTTAGAGATTTAATTTCATTAGGTAGAAATGCAAGAGAAGAAGCCAAAATTAAAGTACGTCAACCAATTGGAGAAATTATTTTAGATGGAAAAGTAGAAGATGTAATATCTGATATGGTGGATTTGATCAAGGAAGAGTTAAATGTAAAAGAAGTAATTTTTGCGAAAGATCTATCTAACTATATGAACTACGAAGTAAAACCAAACTTTAAAATTTGTGGAAAGTTGTTTGGTGCAAATATTAAGGAATTTGGACAAAAATTATCTACTCTAGAAGCAGATAAAATTACGAAACTAGACAATGGGGATACTATTAAAATGGAAATTAATTTAGAAGAAGTAGAAATTACTCCAGAAATGGTAGAAATTAGAGTTTCTTCTAAAGAAGGGTTCAATGCATCTAATGAGGGAAGTAACTTCATAGTATTAAACACTACTCTAAGTCAAGATTTACGAGAAGAAGGAATTTGCCGAGAGTTTATCAGTAAAATCCAGAACCTAAGAAAAAGTAAAAACTTTGAGATCACTGATCGTATTCATATCTATTACAAGGAAAATGAAAAATTTACGAATGCAATACAAAATTATATTGAGTTAATCAAAGAAGAAACCTTAACAATTTCTATTGAAGTAAAGGATAATCAAGGAGAAACGTATGACATCAATGGTTTAGAAGTTGTATTTGATGTAGAAAAAGCACAGTAATTAAAAATTTGAGTGATATAAATCATAAAAAGTTTGTAAATGTATTTTCTCATCTTCAATAATTCTTTTTAACAGCTTTTGTACATGAGGATCATGAATACTTTCGATACTTTGCTGATACTTTTGAATTGTGTTAGTCTCAGCCTGAATATCAGTTTCTAAGATTTGCCGAAGGGAAGTGCTATAATTCACTTCCTTTCCATTCCAATAATGGATATTGTTATGATCTACAGTTGCATAAATTGGTTTCATACCAAGAAGTGCAATAGTTTGTCCTAAAAGAGATAAATGTTTCATTTCGGTAATCGCTATCGATTGAAGTATTTGAGCAATTTCTGGATATGAATTTTTGAGTACAAAAGATTGATAAAGATACAAATGTGTGACTGTATTTTCACTAGATCCTCCAGAATATTCTTGAAGAAGTATTTTGGCATACTCCAGATTTCTTGTCGTAACCATAGGATTTGGATAAGGTTGATTTGATTTAAAGTTCATAAAGAAACCTCCTATTATTATGTATTCTTAAAAAGAAATCATTAGAATAGTAAAGAGAAGGTAAGAAATAGCTTTTAAAATGCCTAAATAGAATAAATATATAAAATATTAAAAAGGTCTTATCTTAAAAGTTATAGAAATGAAGGAAACACCTCTTGCGTTTTTCTTAAATTTCTAGTATAGTATACATATACCTTTTCTAGGAACTGGAGAAAATTCCGACCAATTCGTGGAAAATGGCAAATATGAAAAAAGGAGGAATTGAAATGGCATTAACAAAAGAAGCAAAACAAGAGATTATCAAAAAATATGCAAGAGACGAAAAAGATACTGGATCAGCAGAAGTACAAATTGCAATCTTAACTGAAGAGATCAGAGAGTTAACAGAGCATTTAAAAGTACATACACATGATCATCATTCTCGTCGTGGACTTCTTAAGAAAGTTGGACAAAGAAGAAGTATGTTAAATTACTTAGCTAAAAAAGATGTTCAAAGATATAGAGAAGTTGTTAAAAGTTTAGGATTAAGAAAATAGGCACTTATTTTAAGTGTCTTTTTAAGTGCTTAAAGATGTGAAAGTATAGAAAAATAAAAAAAGTTATGGAATTATCTAAAGGACGATGACTGAAAATGTTCAGTAATTGATCTAATAAATTCCAAAAATGAGCAAATAATATTAAAAGATATAAGGAAAGAAAAATAAATGATGAAAATATATCATCTACTTTCCAGTATAGAGAAACCTGTATATCAAGCAAGGGATTCTCAGAAAAATAGTACCAGAAATAGAAAAATTAAATAATGTTAAAGATGAGTTTGAAGATAGAGTGAAGTACTTGAGAAAAAGATGTAAGGAGGATTTTATGAAGAAAGTATTCGAATTAGATTTTAGAGGAAAAAAGTTAATTGTTGAACATGGAGAAGTAGCAAAGCAAGCAGATGGTGCAGTACTAGTAAGATATGGAGATACTGCAATTTTATCTACAGTTGTGGTTAGTAAAACAGCAAATGTTCTTTCTGATTTTTTCCCATTAATGGTTTTATATAATGAAAAATTATATGCCGTAGGAAAGATTCCAGGAGGATTTATTAAAAGAGAAGGACGCCCAACCGAAAAAGGAACTTTGGCTGCTAGAATGATAGATCGTCCAATGCGTCCGATGTTTCCAGAGAATTTTAAAAATGAAGTACAAATAGTAAATACAGTACTATCTGTAGATCCTGATTATTCACCAGAATTAACCGCAATGTTTGGATCAAGTTTAGCAACGTGTATTAGTAAGATTCCTTTTGATGGTCCAATCGCTGGAGTAAAGGTAGGACATGTAAACGGAGAATTTATTATTAACCCAACTCCAGAACAATTAGAAAATTCAGACTTAGATTTAACAGTTGCTGGTACTAAGCATGCGATTAATATGGTAGAAGCAGGAGCAAAACAAGTAAACGAAGAATTAATGCTAGATGCTCTAATGTTTGGTCATGAGGCAATCAAAGAGTTAGTTGCTTTCCAAGAAGAAATTATTTCAGAAATTGGCGAAGAGAAGATGGAATATG
>JAAWDC010000149.1 GCA_022793565.1 Bacilli bacterium | reverse complement strand
CCACTAGCATACGACAGAACATAGCTTTATAAAATTTTTTCATAACTCACCTTTTTATAATTATTCTTTCTCCTTGGATACTCTTTCTATCGTATTTAATATAACACAATTATTTTTTTATGTCAAATGTTTGTAAAGCATTTTTTGTAGTAATTTTTTCCACTTCTTCCATGGAACATTGTTTTAATGTAGCAATTTTGCTAGCGATATACGGAATATTTTTTGACTCATTCACAGTGCCACGCACTGGTTCAGGCGCTAAATAAGGGCTATCCGTCTCAAGAACAATGTCAGAAAGAGAAATATTTTTTATAACTTCACCCAACTTACTATTCTTAAATGTGATCACTCCCCCGACCCCTAACAAGTACCCAAGATCGATAAATTTCTTAGCCATTTCCAAACTTCCACTAAAACAATGCATTATCCCCTTGACTTTTGGGAATTCTTGTAGTATCTCATAAGTTTCATTAATTGCATCCCGACTATGAATCACAACTGGAAGACCTAATTTTTCAGCAAGAGCCATTTGTTTACGAAAGACAGTTCTTTGAATTTCTTTATTATCCTTTTGCCAATAATAATCAAGTCCAATTTCACCAATTGCCACAAATTTAGAATTGCCTAAAAGCATATTCTCTAAAATTTCATAATCTTTATCAACAATTTTGTTACTAACTTCTGGATGATACCCGATAGAAGCATACAAGTTTTGATACTTATTCACAAATTCTGTGGAAAAAGAAAGATCTTCCTTCTCACAAAAAGAAGCGATAAGAATAGAAACACCCGCATCCTTAGCATTCCTAATATAAGTATCTGGATCTACACCAAAGTCAAAACCAATATGCATATGTGTATCAATCAACATTTATATCACCTACTTGAAAATATTATATCATAAGAAAAGTAGTTCATTATTTAGAACTACTTAATATCCTTTCTTGCTTTACCTAAATATTAAAAACTAAACTAATTCCTGTAATTTCTTTTCTTTATCAATTCTCATAAATAAAGCTTCTGGACTACCGACAGTATAAGAATTATCTGATGAATATTTTATATCTTCCATATTATTTTGAAGTTGAGTCTTAATTTTTTCACTAGTTTCTGGCAAAAATGGTTGTAAGAAAATTCCACAGACACGAATTGCTTCTAACAAATTATAAAGCACAGTCATTAAACGATCCTTCTGATTCTCTTCTTTTGCCAAGACCCATGGAGTAGACTCATCAATATACTTATTACTTCTACGAAGAAGCTCAAAAATCTCATCTAAAGCAGCCCCAATTTCAAGAGTTTCCATTTTCTGATCAACTTTGCCTTCTAAAGCATTAATCATCTCAATAAGTTCTTGATCATAATTCTCAACTACTCCCTGGTTAACAATTGGTACATCAAAATATTTATGAACCATAGAAATTGTACGATTTACCAAATTCCCTAAAACATTCGCTAAATCACTATTGATCCGCTCAATTAATAATTCATAGGTTAATGTCCCATCTTGTGTATATGGAATTTCATGCAACAAGTAATAACGAACAGCATCTACTCCAAATAAATCAACCAAATCATCGGCATAAATCACATTTCCCTTAGATTTACTCATCTTCCCATCACCAACTAATAACCAAGGATGACCAAAAATCTGTTTTGGTAGAGGAAGCTCTAAACTCATTAAGAAACAAGGCCAATAAATAGTATGAAAACGAATAATATCTTTCCCTATTAAATGCAAGTCAGCAGGCCAAAACTTTTCAAAAACATCACTACTACCATCTGGATCATACCCAATATTAGTAATATAATTCGTTAATGCATCTAGCCAAACATAAACCACATGCTTTGGATCAAAATCAACTGGAATTCCCCAATTGAAAGAAGTTCTAGATACACAAAGATCCTGAAGACCAGGTTTAATGAAATTATTAATCATTTCATTTTTTCTAGACTCTGGTTTAATAAAATTTGGATGAGAATCAATATATTCCATTAATTGATCCTGATACTTAGATAATCGAAAGAAATAAGCCTCTTCACTTTTTGGCTGAACATCTCTACCACAGTCTGGACACTTCCCATCTACTAATTGGCTTTCTGTAAAAAAAGATTCACAAGGAGTACAATAAAGTCCTTCATACTTTCCTAAATAAATATCCCCTTTATCATACATCTTTTTAAATATCTTTTGAACGACTTTCTCATGGTGAGAATCTGTTGTACGTACAAAATTGTCATAACTTGTATTCATAATGTCCCAAATCCGTTGAATTTCACCTGCGACATCATCAACAAAAGCCTTAGGAGAAATCCCCTTCTCCTCTGCTTTCATTTGAATTTTCTCTCCATGCTCATCTGTTCCTGTTTGAAAGTAAACATCAAATCCCTTAAATCTCTTATATCGTGCGATAGCATCTGCTAATACGATTTCATATGTATTTCCAATATGAGGTTTTCCTGATGTATAAGCAATAGCTGTTGAAATATAATATTGTTTCATATATCATCTCTCCTTTTTTTCATTTCTTATGAGTTCAAATCACAACTAAACTCTTCTAAATACGGATCCACCTTCTAAAAGATCCACTAATAAACTATATGAATTATAAAATCATATACGATACTATAACTTAGTATCAGAATTAAATATCCTATTCTTTATCTATAATCAGTAGACCCAAGTCCACCAACTCTTTCATTTTCAGTAACATCTTCATCATCTACAGTCAAAAATTTTGTAAACACAGCTTGACAAATTTTATCCCCCTTATGAACCACATAATCTTTCTCTCCATGATTTTGCAATCGTATCCAAGCATGCCCTTCATTCGTAGGATTATCACAATAATCTGGTTCAAATAGACCAATCTGATTGCACAT
>JAAWDC010000148.1 GCA_022793565.1 Bacilli bacterium | reverse complement strand
CCATCGCTATTTTTACGGCACTATCAACATCTTCTAGAGTAGAATCTGGTATCGTATCGATGAATTTTTTGTTTGCAGGATTAATTACATCAATCGTTTTTCCGTTTGAGGCATCTGTCCACTTATTTCCAATTAAATTTCTCATACTTCCTTTATCCTTTCTAAACTACTCTGAGAACCCTGTAAATGATAGAGAAAGTCCTCCACAAGTGTTTGCTGAATGCTCTCTGTACCCATATTCTCCGAATGTGAATGCTACAATAAATGGTTTATCCTTTGCTGCTTTCTTTATTTCATCATAAATTTCTTGTTCTCTTTTTTCCATTGCAATACCAAGTCTTCTTCCACCGCAGTGAACTAGGAAATAAGCACAAGGCTCTTTTTTCATCATCTGGTTTAATTCTTCAATCGTTTTAGAATTTGATTGTATCAACTCATCAACAGTTGCTTCCATTTGAATAATTGCTGTCTTTTCTACTAGATGATTTCCTAAATTCATTACATCATCCTCTGTTGATGGTGTATTTTTGTCATCTCCAAACATTGGGTGACGAATTGCTGTTAAATTACCAAGTGGATCTTTTACTCCTAATGGTTTTGTGATCGATGCAGCTAATAAGTTTGCTCCCTTTATTTCTTCTGGTGTACTACCTATCCATTCTGCATATTTTGTTAAAGCTGAAACTCCATCAATAGAAACTAGTGTACGTTTATTTTGTACTTCTGTAATAATTCCTACGTGATCTGTTTCTCGGTATGCCCCAGTATAGTTTGTCTTACACTCATTATTTGCATAAAAGAAGGCAACTGCACAACCATCACTAAATGCTTTTCCATTACAAATTACTGACCAATTTCCTTCTACTGTATTATCAGCAGCAGATCCACCAAACATAGGTACTCTTCCAATAACATCTTGAATTCCTAATAAATACTCTTCTTCCTCTTTTGGCGATGCTGTCATAAAGAAATAAGAAGGGATCTTATTGATTCCAGCGTTTTTTATTGCTTCTCTTGCTATTTTCTTTCCAACTTCTCTTGGTTCTCCGTCTCTTTCACTAGCTGCAACACCAACAACTAAGTCTTCTCCATCAAATGCCATCATACCTGAATATCCAGATTCATTTCCAAGATAACCTGCTCCTGATACAACAATTGCTGCACTAGAAGTACATCCAATATATGGAATATTTGAAACACTCGATACTCCCTTCATTATTTCTTTTTGATCTAAAACACATGACGTGAATAAAAGACCAACCTTAGCGTTTTTCATTCCTTCTATAGCCATGGTAGTTGTTTCTACTCCTGACTTGAAACTATCCGCCTCTACACTATAACCAACTTTTGCTTTCATCTTTTCTACTTCCTTTCTTAAAAAGCTTTTTCGTATAATTTTAATATATCATTCTCAGTAACTTTCCTTGGATTTCCTCCTGTACAAGGATCTTGAAATGCTTTTTTTGCCAGGGTATTAAGATCCTCTTTTAAAACACCTATTTCACTTAAATGTTGCGGTACTTCTAAACGAATAGATAGTTCTCGAACTGCACTCACAACTTTCCTTATGATTTCTTCTTTTGTTAAGGCATTCATATCCAATCCAATTACATTCCCAATTTTTTCAATTTTTTCTACACAGACCTCTCCATTCCATTCCATAACATATGGTAATAATAATGCATTGGCAAGTCCATGTGGTGTATCATAAATCGCTCCTAATGGATGGGCCATGGAATGTACTATTCCAAGTCCAACATTGGAAAATCCCATTCCAGCGATATACTGTGCTACTCCCATATTATTGATTGCTTCCATATCTTTTTCTTGTACTGCTTTTTCTAAGTTTTTAAAAATCATCTCTATTGCCTTTAAATGCATCATATCTGTCATATCCCATGCAGCTTTTGTGATATATCCTTCTATTGCATGAGTTAGAGCATCTAGTCCTGTCCAAGCTGCAATATTTTTAGGCATTCCGGCCATTAATTCCGTATCGACAATTGATATAATTGGAATATCTAATGGATCTACACATACTAATTTATTTACACTTTCTTCATCTGTAATTACATAATTAATTGTTACCTCTGCTGCTGTACCTGCTGTAGTTGGTATAGCAATGATTGGTACAGAACGGTTTTTTGTATTTGAGACTCCTGCTAGAGAAACTACATCTGTAAATTCTGGATTTTTAATGATAATTCCAATCGCTTTGGCTGTATCGATGACGCTACCTCCGCCAACAGCAATTATACAATCCGCATTTACTTTCTTAAACATTTCCACTCCGTTTTTTACGCATGTAACGGTAGGATTTGGCTTGATATCTGAGAAAATTTCATAAGAAATAAATTCTGTATCTAGTACGTCTAATATTTTTTGAGGAATTCCTGCGGCTTTTAATGTCTCATCAGTTACTATCATAGCTTTTGTATAACCTCTAGAAATACATTCTGTTGCAAGTTTTTCTCGCGCTCCTGGTCCGAAATATGAAGTCTCGTTTAAAATCATTCTATTTATTGTCATATATCCTCCTATTATTGTATAATTAGAGTATAGCATTTTAAATAAGAAAAGAAAAAGGATTTATTAATCTTTTTTCTTTTCTTTACGTTCTATACTTATTTTTTCTTCTTCAAATTAATTGCTGCCTGTACAAAAGAAGCAAATAGTGGATGTGCTTTTGTTGGTCTACTCTTAAATTCTGGATGGAATTGTCCTGCAATAAAGTGTGGATGATCTGGTAATTCGATGATTTCTACTAAATTTAAATCTGGATTAATTCCTGAGAAGACCATTCCATTTTTTTCTAGAATCTCTCGATATTGATTATTAAATTCATAGCGATGTCTATGTCTTTCAAAGATTGTTTCTTGATTATAATCTTTATATGCTAATGTTCCTTTTTCGATGTGGCATTCATAATTTCCAAGACGAAGAGTTCCACCCTTATTTACAATTGCTTTTTGATTTGCCATTAGATCAATTACTGGATTTTTACATACTTCATCGAATTCAGTGGAAGATGCATCTTCTATTCCACAAACGTGACGAGCAAACTCAATGACAGCTATTTGCATTCCAAGACAAATTCCTAAATATGGAATTTTATTTTCTCTAGCGTATTGACATGCCAAAATTTTTCCTTCAATCCCACGACTACCAAAACCACCTGGTACTAAAATTCCTTTCGCGTTACCTAAGACATCTTCGATCTTTGTATCCTTTTTTTCTAAAATTTCACTATCAATCCAATTGATTTTTACTTTTGTTTTATATTTGTATCCTGCAGCTTTTAACGCTTCTTTTACTGATAAGTAGGCATCCTCTAGTTCAATATACTTTCCAACTAAGGCAATCTCTACTTCATTGTCTAATTGTCCTACTATATGGATCAATTCTTCCCAGTATGATAGGTTACTTTTTTCTATCTTTAGATTGAATTGTTTTAATATAATCTCTTCTATTTTTTGTTTATGGAAGTTTAGCGGAATTTCATAGATATTATTTACATCTTTTGCTTCAATAATATTCTCTACAGGAATGCTTCCAAATAAGGCGATTTTTTTTCTAATACTTTCCCCTAATTCAATTGGTGCTCGAGTAACTAAAATATCTGGTTGAATCCCAAGTCTTCGAAGCTCAATCACGCTATTTTGTGTTGGTTTCGTTTTTAATTCATTCGAACCAAAAAGATATGGAACTAATGTCGTATGTACAAACAATGTATTTTCTCTTCCTTGCTCTAAACGAAACTGTCTTAAAGCTTCCATCATAACGGAGGATTCAATATCTCCTACTGTTCCACCAATCTCTGTAATTACAATGTCAGCATTAGATGTTGTTGCTGCTTCATAAATTTTGTTTTTTATTTCATTTGAAATATGGGGAACAATTTGAATTGTTGCTCCTAAAAAGTCTCCACGTCTTTCCTTTTCTATTACACTAGAATAGATTTTTCCATTCGTAATATTTGAGGTATAGTTTAGTTCCTCATCAATAAATCTTTCATAGTGTCCTAAATCTAAGTCTGTCTCACATCCATCCGCTGTAACAAATACTTCTCCGTGTTGAATTGGGGACATTGTTCCTGGATCTACATTCATGTAAGGGTCGAACTTCTGCATAAATACTTTATACCCTTTCGCTTTTAATAGTAGTGCTATACTAGATGCTGTGATCCCTTTTCCTAATCCTGAACAAACTCCTCCTGTTACAAAAACAAATTTCGCCATAATTTTACCTCCCTTATAAACAAAAAAAGCACTAAGAGAACTTTCTTAGGCTCTCTTAAATTATATCATTACTTTTTTAAAGAGAAAAGCATGTAATAAAAATTTGACAGTTTTTTTATTAATAATTCATGATCACTAATATTAATATCCTTTGATTAAGAAGCAAATTGATATAATTAGAAATCATACTATAATTTAGGTTCAGTCTAACTAGTACTTTTTGTATTCTTTAATATTAATTTGGTAGTAGGAATTGATCAAGTATATATCTAAGTCCCTTAATCTTTCAAACTTATAAAAAAAAGCAGGAAGAACTATCTTCCTGTTTTCGTTTGTCTTTCTAAATTTTTATTTTTCTTCTTTCGTTGTAGTTTTGCTTTCTTGTTCTTTTTTCTTTGGTGCTGGCATCGCTTGTTTTCTTGAGAAATTTAGCCTTCCTTTTTTGTCAACTCCTAGGCATTTTACAATAATTTCATCGCCCAAGCTTACGACATCTTTTACTTCTTTTACTCTTTCATACGCAAGTTCTGATACGTGAACTAGTCCTTCACATCCAGGCCATACTTGAACAAAGCAACCAAAATCTTCTACTTTTACTACTTTTGCTGGATAGATTTCTCCTGCTTCTACTTCTCTTACCACATCTAGGATCATATCTCTTGTCCTGTTAATGACTTCTTGATCTGAGTGATAGATGACTACTTTTCCATCATCTTCTAAATCTACTTTTACAGCATTCATATCTGTAACAGCCATTACATTAGATGCAT
>JAAWDC010000147.1 GCA_022793565.1 Bacilli bacterium | reverse complement strand
GTAGAATTAGCAGTGGAAGGAGATGTAGTACTACTTTCTCCCGCTTCTGCTTCATGGGATCAATATAAGGAATGCGAAGAACGTGGATCTGAATTTAAGGAATATGTTTCTGAATTAAAGAGATAAGTCAATGAAAGGATGCATTTTATGGACAAGGAGATTTTAATATTGGAGATTAGTGGAGAATATGGTAAGTTGAATCAATATCAAGAACAGATAGCAGAAGCGTCAGTATTGGGAATTAAAAATGTGTTTTTTAGTTTTGTTTGGGATAGAGATGTGAAAAAGGGAAAAGAAATTTTAAATACATTAGTAGAATCATGTAAAAAGATTGATGTAATGCCTCTTTCTTATGGTGCAGGATATTGTGCTACTATATTGGATGGTCCAATGGTTGGTGAAATGGATCAGAATGGGAACTTAAATGCTAGTTATAGTTGGAAAGAGCTTTCTCAGTATAAAAAATCTAGAGGACTCATAGCAGATAGTACTAAAATTCATAGGGTTTTAGAAAAAATAAAATAAAGTGAAAAGGAGAGAAATCATATGAAGATTAAAAATGTAATAGGAAGAGAAGTTTTGGATTCACGTGGAAATCCAACTGTGGAAGTGGATGTTATTTTGGAAAATGGTGTCCGTGGAAGGGCGATTGTACCTAGTGGTGCATCTACTGGAGAACGTGAAGCTTTAGAGATGCGTGATGGTGGAAATCGTTATAATGGAAAAGGTGTGTTAAAAGCGGTAGAAAATGTTAATACAGAACTTCGTGACTTAGTGATTGGAATGGATGCGGAGAACCAAAGAGAACTTGACTATGCCATGATTGAGCTTGATGGTGCTGAGACAAAATCGAGATTAGGTGCGAATGCTATTTTGGGAATTAGTATGGCGGCTTTGAAAGCCAGTGCGAGTGCAGCAGGAAAAGAGTTATATGAATATGTTGGGGATGGTAGAAATTTACCTATTCCTATGATGAATATTTTAAATGGTGGAGCACACGCTGATAATAACCTTGATTTTCAAGAATTTATGATTATTCCACAAAGAGATTCTATTCGAGAGAGAGTGCGTGTTGGGGCAGAAGTGTTTCATAGCTTAAAGAAAGTATTAAATGATAAGGGGTACTTTACTGGAGTTGGAGATGAAGGTGGTTTTGCTCCTAATCTATCTTCTAATAAAGAAGGATTTGAGCTGATTATGGAAGCGATTCAAAAAGCAGGATATGTTCCAGGTGAAGATGTTAAAATTGCCATTGATGTTGCAGCTAGTGAATTTTATCAGGACGGTGTTTATCATGTAGATGGTAAGGAACTTACTAGTGATGAATTGATTGGATTTTATGAAGAATTAGTAAATACTTATCCTATTATTTCTATTGAGGATCCAGTTGATGAAAATGATTGGACTGCTTTTGCTAAAATCACAGAGAAAATTGGTGATAAAGTTCAGTTGGTTGGAGATGATTTATTTGTCACGAACAAGAAATGTCTGCAAATGGGAATTGATCAAAAAGCTGGAAATGCAATTTTATTGAAAGTAAATCAAATCGGTACGATTACAGAAACACTAGAAACGATTGAACTTGCTAAAAAGAATGGCTATAAAACGGTTATTTCTCATCGAAGTGGGGAGACTGAAGATACTACTATTGCTGATCTTGCAGTAGGACTTGACTTAGGACAAATTAAAACTGGATCTATGTCTAGAACAGATAGAATTTGTAAATATAATCAATTAATGAGAATTGAGGAAGAGATTTATGGTTCATCTTTCTAACGTAGAAAATATAAAACCAGAGACTTACTTTAGCGATTTAGAAAGAGATGTGTTTTCATTACTAGATAAGTTAAAGATTTCATATCAATATGTTACTAATGATGTTGTAGAAACAATGGAGGAATGTGCAGAAATTGATAGTGTTTTGGCTTGTGAGGTTCGAAAAAGCATTTTACTTACCAACAAAAAGCATACCACTTTCTTCTTAGTCGTACTTCCATCAAATAAGAATTTGGATGTTAAAGAATTAGAGGCTAAAATTGGTATTTCTGGACTTTCTTTTGCAAGTGGAGAGGAAATGGAGAAAATATTGGGTGTTACTCCAGGTTCGTTAACAGTACTTAGCGTTATTTCTGATATTGATGACTATGTACAAGTTATTATCGACAAAGAAGTAATGGATAGTGAGTATTTTGCTTGCAATACCACGACGAATCAACGCCATCTTAAGATGAAAACGACTGATTTATCTCGTTATCTAAAAGAAGTACACCACCGAATGAAATTCGTTCAACTATAGGAAATTACAAGGTTTGTAGTTTCTTTTTTTCTTGTGTTATTCGGTTATTTGTGTTATAATATGAGGCATTTAAAGGGGGATATTATGAAAGAAAAATTAAATAATAAATTGCGTACTTTCTTGATTGCTATGTCATTTCCTGTCTTATTTTCATCTGGATGTTCTAAGATTGAAGATAGAGTGGCTATGTCTTCTTATCCGCATAAAACAATTATG
>JAAWDC010000146.1 GCA_022793565.1 Bacilli bacterium | reverse complement strand
TATTTCCATAACTACCTCCTCTAACATTAAAATGATTATAATACAAAACATTACAAATTTCAATATGACAGCAGGTTAATTTGGGTTATCTCCTATATATAATTAATAAAAGTTAAAAATCATCAATAAAATTTAATATTCCTAACGCATATTTGTAAAGTAGTAAATTCGTAGTAAAATAACTTTAAATTTTTGTATTTATGCCTTAAAATAAGGTTTTTTTAGATTAAATTACTTTTTTAAATATTAAAAAAGTAGACAATTCTACTTTTCTATAAAGATTTTCCTTGTTACAAAGTTCCATACCATTACTATAAATGTTGCAACTAGTTTGGTTAACATATAATAGATATGCAAAATATCAGAACCTACATACATTACTATTTGATTGATCCCAAGTCCAATCACACTTAGAATAATAAAAACTAATATCTCTTTAGTGGTTTGTTTCTTAGTTACATCAAATACCCAGTAAATACTTAAAATATAATTAAAAATTAGAGAAATCGTAAAAGAGATAATAGAAGATACTAAGTAATGAATCCCCACGAATTCTGTCAAGACGTAAAGGATTGTATAATCAATTAGAAATGCTCCCCCACCTACGACTCCAAATTTTAGAATTTGATTTATTAGTTTTTGATGTTTTTCTAATAGGTTTTTCATTCTTCACGCTCTCTTTTTTTCATACTATTCATCACTAATTCATACAACTGACGATGTTTTTTGGCAATTACACCTAAGATAATTCCTGTAATCCAAAGGAGTAACGATACAATTAAGGAAATCCCCGAAACAATCAAACTAGGGAATCGTGGAACAAGACCTGTTTCAAAATATTCTAAGAAAACAGGTACACCTAAAATTAAGGAGATAAGTAAAAAGATACTGGCAAAGAATCCAAAGAAGACACCTGGTTTGTATTCTTTAAATAAACTAGCTATTGTTTTTAATACTTTGAATCCATCTTTGTAAGTATTTAATTTCGAAACACTCCCCGTTGGTCGATCGCGATAAGAAACAGGGATTTCTACTAACTTATAATTTTTATCTACTGCGTGGATTGTCATTTCTGTTTCGATTTCAAATCCTTTTGATAAAACTGGAAATCCTTTTACAAAATCATAGCTAAACGCACGATACCCTGTCATAATATCTTTTACATTATTCCCAAATAATTTATTAATGGCATAGCGTACTAATCGGTTTCCCAGATTGTGAAATGGTCGTTTATTTTCTTTAAAGTAGGTAGAAGATAAGCGATCTCCTATTACCATATCTGCTTTTTTTTCTAATACTAGATTACACATCTCAAGTGCATTTTCAGCAGGGTAAGTGTCATCTCCATCAATCATCAAATAACAATCTGCATCAATTTCTCTGAACATTGTTCGAATTACATTTCCCTTTCCTTGGCGATATTCATATCGCACCTTTGCTCCTGCCTTTTTGGCAATTTCGTCTGTATGATCTTTAGAGTTATTATCATATACATAAATTTCAGCGGTAGGAAGGGCCTTTTTGTAGTCCTTGATTACTTTCTCAATTGTTAAACTTTCATTGTAACATGGAATTAGTACTGCGATTTTTGCTTGTTCTTTTTTCATATGAAACCTCTTTCTTATTAAATACATATTGAATCACCATCACTAAGAACGGTAGCATAAAGATATATGGCATTGCATAACGGAAATAGCAATTTACTGGGGATGCTATACAAATTAGTAAGGATATTAAAGATGGTGCTAAAACAATTAGAAATTCTTTTCTTTTTTGCTTTATAGAAAAGTAAACAAGAATGAATAAAATCCAACTAGAGAAACCGATATTACTTAATAATCCTAATCCTGGTATATATGGGAAACTTACTCCATAACTTGTCAATACTTGTCGAACTTTTGAAAGTGAATTATAATGATAATCCACTAAGTCATTTTGGGTAATTCTATCATCATATTTATAGTAAATATACCATCTAGTTGAGTTTGGATAAAAGTATCCATAAACATTGTTCATTGTTGCTTGAATGTAGGTATCTGGATGTTTCCATAACCCATTGAGCCATACTTTAAAATATTCCTTTAAATCTTCTGCTGTTGCATCTTTATTGAATTCATTTTTAACTGGATCAGCAATCGTTGGCTTGTAGCGATCTTTTAGATCACTATATCCAAGAACTCGATCGATGGCCTTTTTCTCTTTTTGCGTAATAGAATTTCCGTGTTCTTTTACATACCGTGCTGTTTGTTGGAACGGTAAAGATAGAACCTCTCGAATACTACCATCACTAATTCCAACACCTGGAATGATTATTTTAGTAACTATCAAGTATACCCCAAGGGTTGTCCCTAATAGTACTCCTAATTTTTTTCGATCTAACGAGCTTATAAGAAATACCCATGGAAAGGATAAGATTATTACATAGATTCCATTATTTCTAAATAGCATTAACAAAATCATAAAAAGTCCATTTTCTATAATTTGTCCCCATGTTAATTTCTTTGATTTACAGAAAAGAAAGAGATCTAGTAAAAACATTGTATATAAAATGACAAAGCAAGTATAGAGGGTGTCTTTCACTCCTGACATCGCATAAAAAGGAAACATTGGCACAAATGCATAAATTCCCAATAAAATTAATCGAACTACATTTGGCATTTTTAGTTTTTTTGTATAAGAAATTGTATAAGATAAAGTGGCTATTAAGACAATTGTTTGGAAAATAGAATAAATGAACAGTCCTAAATTATCACTTCCCAAAATTCTTCCTAACTGTAAAGCTCCTCCTAGTAAAAAGGTGTGAATTACTGGATGATGTGTTGTCATATTAACTTTTTGACTTCTTTGAATTACCCAATCAATGTATTTTGTATGTTCATTAAAATACATTTTAATTTGAAAGGAAGGATCTGGGGATAAAATAATTGGATAGAAAGCAATCATATAAATGAGCCAACACGTACC
>JAAWDC010000145.1 GCA_022793565.1 Bacilli bacterium | reverse complement strand
ATTTTTTTTTATAATAATTATACCCCCCCCCACAGGAATTTTGGCAAGGAAAATTTTTGAATCAAATATTATATATTTTAAAGTCTTTTTATTATTTATTCTAAAGTTTTTAATTTATCTTATAATTTATAAAAGTAACTAGTTATAACCCTAAATAGGTAATCCTTGCATATCCATCCCCAGTATTTCCATTTTCTACTAGAGTAACTCCATTACTTGGCATGGGTTGTTTTTTGGTAGGCTGTGTCGTAGATGTCCAGGCATAACCATCTCCATCTATCATTACTGTATTAGTAAATACATAAGAGTCATATTCTGAATTCGCTTTATGGGTTATATTACTTTCTGTTGCACTTGGACTAATTGCTTGGCATCCAATATGTCCAGAAATATAGGAAGATCCTCCACCAGCTCCTCCGTGACTACTTCTAGATCCTGTATACCAGCCTCCACCTCCTCCAGATTGCTCTTGGCTAGATCCCTTACCAAAACCACCAGCAATTGCAGAAGAGATTAGTTGACTAGTTCCATTATAGCCTTTTCTAGTTCCCCCTAGAACTTGAGTTCCTCCTGTCCCAATGGAGTAAGAATTGTGGCTTTGATATCCAGATACTGAATCACTGGCAAACGATTCACTAGTTCCTGCATATCCCCATAGACCACCTCCTGATCCTCCGTTTCCAGAACCATACATTTTCTTATCATTTTCTGATGTGGAATTTCGATAATTTGCACCTCCACCTCCAGCGGCAACCATAATACGACTTTTTAGACTATCAAAGGAATTCCATGCTCCTCCTGTTAAACGGATATCAGTAGCGCCTCCTCCAGATGACCCAAATGCTTCCTCACCAGGTAGTAAAGAATCCCCTCCGTTATATCCTCCCACTGCAGTATTTGTTCCCTGTCCCCCTACATAGACATAAAGGATTTGATTCTTCTTTAGTGCGATATATCCGTCTGTATAGGAACCTTTTCCTCCTACGTAAGGCTCTAGATCTCCACCAGATGCTCCCCATAATTCAATTCGATATGTTCCATCTGCTGGTACGATATACTCTTGAACATCTCCTGTATAGCGAAATTCTGCTGCCATTGCATTTGTTGTTAAGAAGTCGGCGTTTGATGCTACAATGTGTAGACCAAAATCTTCTTCATAATCAATATGTTCAATCGAAATATCGATAGAAAAGATCTTTACCTCTGTTCCATCTGCTAAAAAAGCACTATCTGTAGATACAAAATGATCTGTGGATAGGAAAACAGATTGAAAATCGTAGGCTTGTCTCCCTGATGGTATCTTTTGAGGGATTGTGTCTTGAATCATATATTTTTCATCATTATAATATATATATTTATTTTCTAATGAATCTCGGTTATTTGGCTCAACTTTGGAAACTGCTAAAATTCTTTCACTTCCATTTTTAAATACTAAATTGGAACATGCGGAAAATCGGTTTTTATTTGTTGCACTAGCACAACTTCCACCATTATTTATTTCAGAGAGTCCGTATGTTAATATATCATCTTGGATTGTTTTTGTTAGTGTATTTTTATATGTTTGAAGTTCTAGTCTGGAGAAAGAACTTTGTGCTTTCAGACGATAATTCATAATAATAGCCATTAACCCACTTACAATTACCATGACTAAAGTAAATGTTACAATAATTTCAACTAAGCTTATTCCTCGATTATTTAGTGGCTTCATATTTTCTCCCTCCTTCAATATATACACTTATTAGTTTCCTCGTTGTAAGTACCTCCCTTATAGCAATTCGGTTGCAATCCATTACATGTAACTGGACATTCCTTGGGAACACAATCTTCTGCTATTTCTCCATTCTCATCTGGAACACATCCACACTCTTCTGTTCCACATTGATATTCATAATTTTCTAGTGATGGATTGTATCCATGCTTTACAGTAAAATGGGCAGATAACCTATTCCCATTTCTTTCTGTTAAAATACAGGTAACTTCTCTAGTTGAAGAACCTATAGTAATATTATTGGCAGGATCACATACTGTTGTTCCACCGAATGATGTATATTGAATTTGAAGAAAGGAAGTAAATGGGTAGTTTTCTCCTATATCTAATACCAAGGTTGGTCCATTGGCCTTTAAGGATGCTGTTGCACCAACATTCGCAAAAACATATGTTGTTTTATAAATACCAATATTAGCATATCTTGTTTGAATACTTCCATCTGACAATGGTACACTTCTCGTAATAAATAAACGATATAGGCCTATTGCCTTGTTTGAAATATTAGAAGAACTGTAAAAACTCTCACTATCTGCAACTGTTCTTAGATAATCTCTAAAATTACTTAAGCTTCCAGAATCAAATTTTACATTCTCATTTACAGTATCTCTAAAGCTCTTTCCTAATAATGCAACATTTTCAGAAATATTATATCGAGTAATTATAACGGCATCATCTGCTCCAATCTGTAAATTGTCTTTTAACTTTACACAATAGTTTGCATCTGTATACAAGTTAGGATCATTACAATTGGAAATATCTACATAGGTAGTATTTGCTAATAGAGAATCGATACGGTCAAAGGATAAATAATTTGTTACCATTTTTTTCATCATATTTGCAGCATAAACACTATCTAAATCTTCAAAATTATTTAAGCGCTCATATCGTCCAATCATTGGGATTGAGTTTCTATAGACAAAAACAAAAATTCCCATAATGAAAATAGCAACGATCATTGTTTCAACAAAGATAAATCCCCCATTCTTTACTCTTTTCACAAAATCACTTTCCTTTATTGATTATCTTCAAGAAATATTATATAATAGATTAGAGTAAAATACCATAGGTAATTTAGAGAATAATAAGGGTGATAAAATGGTTAAATATGATGTAGAGAATACACCAATTGTTGATTTGGTAAATAAAATTATTTTGGTTGCGGTTAAATCAAGAGCATCAGATATTCACTTTGATCCATTAGAAGATGGACTTAAAATTAGAATGAGAATCGATGGAAATTTGCAGGATCATACAATCATTCCCAAAGATAGTGAACGCAACGTAACGACAAGAATTAAATTGATTTCAGGAATGAACATTACAGAAAATAGACTGCCCCAAGATGGTGCTATTAAAGGAAGAATTGATAATTTAGATTTGGATATGCGTGTTTCTGTTTTACCAACCAATGAAGGTGAAAAAGTTGTAATTCGTATTCTTGATTATAGTATGAGTTTGGAAGGTCTAAATAAGTTGGACTTCTCCCCTTCTAATTTTCAAAAAGTGGTTCGTATGACTCAAGTTCCTAATGGAATTATTCTCGTAACTGGAGCAACTGGTTCTGGTAAATCAACAACTACTTATGCGATGCTTCAAACATTAAACAGAGAAGAAGTTAACATAATCACTGTAGAAGATCCGATCGAAATGAATATCGAAGGAATTAACCAAGTTCAAGTAAATAGCGAAATTGGAATGACTTTTGCTGCTGCTCTTCGTTCTATTTTACGTCAGGATCCAAATGTAATTCTTATTGGAGAAATTCGTGATTCAGAAACGGCAAGAATTGCTGTTCGTGCTTCCATTACAGGACACGTTGTGTTTTCAACGGTTCATACAAACAACTCTCTTGCCACGATTGAAAGACTTCTGGATATGGATGTTGAACGGTATTTATTAGCTACAGCTTTGGAAGGTATTATCTCTCAAAAACTTGCTAGACGACTTTGTCCTCATTGTAGAACTCTGCGTCCTTCTACCCCTTATGAAAAGAAAGTGTTTAAAGAGGTTTTGGGTATCAATATCCATGAAATGTGGGAACCTGGTACTTGTGAACACTGTATTAATGGGTTTTTAGGAAGAATTGCGATTCAAGAAGTATTGACTGTTAATGATGGTATTCGTGATATTATTAGTAGACCTCAGGCTGATAAAGATGAGTTAAAGAAAATGGTTTATGAAGAAAATGATACTATTACTCTTCTTCAAGACGGACTTGATAAAGTTTCAAAAGGATACACAACTTTTGAAGAGATTTATAAACTAGTGGAAATTGAAAATGAATTATATATTGTGAAGCGTACAGAAGAAAGTGCAGAAGAACATATTGAAGAAAATACTGACAAAAATATAGAAGAAACTGCGAAAGAACACATCGAAGAGAATCCTGAGAAAAATATAGAAGAAACTGTGGAAGATCATATTGAAGAGAATCCTGAGAAAAATATAGAAGAAACTGTAGAAGAACACATTGAAGAAAATACTGACAAAAATATAGAAGAAACTGTAGAAGAGCACATTGAAGAGAATCCTGAGAAAAATATAGAAGAAACTGTGGAAGAACATATTGAAGAAAATCCTGAGAAAAATATAGAAGAAACTGTGGAAGAACACATCGAAGAAAATACTGCAGAGAATATCAAGAAAAATACAAAAGAAAATACGGTAGAAACTATAATTGAGACTGAACCACTAGAAGAAACTCCTTCTTTGAATACTGATCTTGAATTTCTATAAAAAGAACCATCTAATATAGATGGTTTTTCTTTGGATTCTTATGCCTTTGGATTCATCATTCCCTCTAATTTTCCAAAAATAAAGTTCAATACATTCTCTACTGTATGTCCTATTGTATTGGATATCTTTAATGATACTCGAGATAATTGATTATCGTAAAGTTCTTCTTCTCTAACAATATAATTTTCAATATCAATCGGCTTCTGGTTCTTTACATCTTCTTCAAACTTCTCAATTTGTTCTTGTGTTAAAATCATTTGATTCCTTGCTTGATAATCAATATAACCATTTCGAGATGCCGTATAAAGTCCTAAAAACAGAAATAGTAATGTCATACCAATAATTCTTAACCAATCTTTCTTCACTTTGGCTCCCCTTTCATATATCGTTCTAAAACATCAGCAATTGCTTCAGCAGTTGCAAATACCTCATCGATGGTATTTTCGACTCCCCCTACCTCTATTAAAATAGTACGTGGCGAAAAGTCCTGATTATATACTCCATTGACTCCAGTACCTTGTTTTTTATATATTCCTCTACTTAATCCTGGATAGTGTGTATTGAAAAGGGTATTTAGGTGTTCAATGAACTGTAAATTTTCTTGATAGTTCGGATTTTCTAATCCCGCAATAAATAAAATTCTAGCATAAGGCTTTCCGTTAATTGTTGTAGCTGATATATTTCTTTTTACCGAATCCCTATGTAGATCTATAAAATACTCTAAACTTGGATTTTTATCTTTGGCATCCTGTAATAATAGTTTTGTTGCTTTATAACTTGCGGAATAACTCCAATTGTTAGCCTTTAGGAATTCAGAGACATTGTTTTCTTCAGCAATGGTTGGGATATTCCTGTCATTCAATTTCTCTCTTAATATATAACTTAACATCATTACGTTGGGAGTCACATTATACTGTGCTACATTTTTACTAGAGTATTCTTCTAATTGATGGGTAT
>JAAWDC010000144.1 GCA_022793565.1 Bacilli bacterium | reverse complement strand
TAGAATATTTTAAAGAAAAATACCCAGAGGATGAAATTTATTTTATTCTCGGTAGTGATCTTTACTCTAGTTTTTCTACTTGGAAGAATTACTCTTATATATTAGAGCATTATAAAATTTTAATTGTTTTGCGGGATGATGATCAACTATCTGATTTAGAGGGATTATATCGAGAATTTAAGAAACAGGTTGTTTTTACGGACGTACATCCGTTTGTACTTTCTTCTACACGGGTTCGAGAAGCATTGAGGGAGAATGATTTTCTATTTGTTCGAAACTATGTTTCTCCTAAAGTAGTAGATTTTATTATAGAACAAGGATTATATCGAAAAGAAAATAAGGAAGGTGAATGATATGGAAAGAAAGAATATTTTTGGAGAGGGAGTTATTTATTCTAGTGATGATTTAGGGGAGAAAATTTATGCAACATCTGGAGCCTGTATGTCTGTTTGGAGTGATTTTTTATCTTTTGCGAATTGTTATCCAGAAAGAATGGTTATGGATCCATCGATTGCAGACAGTATTGTAGTTCTCGGATGTCAAGTAACAGATCTTGCTATTTTGAATGATTTAGAACTTGCGAAACGGCTTCATGAGACTTATGGAAAAGAGATTTATATGGGAGGTTGTATTGCACAAAGGTTTGATATTCCATTACCAGATTATATCCGTCGCTTGGATGTTGTTCGTGTAATTGGACATGAGCTTGAAGATCTTACTCTAGTAAATTATGAAAAACCTTTTTGGGTACCTGATTTTGAGGATACAAAAGAAGATTTAAAACAAGGAAATTTGTTTCGTAATTATTATCCATTAAAGATTGGGGCAGGTTGTCATGGAAAGTGTAAGTATTGTACCATCCGTCATACGAGAGGAGAGACGTATTTTACAGTTCCAGAGGAACAGATCGATGAATTCTTAAGTCATGAAAATGTAGTTTTAATTTCTGATAGTCCAACCGTTTCTCAAATCAAGGCTTGGTGTCAGATTGCACATACTTGTGGAAAAGAAATTTCAATTCGAAATGTAGAACCACAGAACTTAAATCAATGTCGGGAAGAGTTATTGTCTTTAAGTGAGGAGGGCTTATTAAAAATTGTCCATTCTCCTGTTCAAAGTTTTGATCCAGAAGTGTTAAAAATTATGAACCGGAATGTAGAGGAGACTGAAAAATGTGTTCAGCTGATGCAGGAGTTAAGAAAACGTGGTGTTTTGATCGCTACTAATATTATTATTGATTATGAATTTGATGGAAAAAATTATCCAAACTATGAAAAGGATCGTTTAGAAAAGGAATTCGATTATTATTCATGGAATCCTTATTTTGATGGAAATTGGGATTTAGATAAGGCTCAGGTTCGCTTTAAAAAATACATTGGTGAAAATCCCAATCGTTAGATTTTTTGTTTTTGTTATTTTGTGGTACGATAGAATTAGAAAAGAGGATAGAATATGTTAGAAGATATGAGAAAGATTGTACGGTTATTGGAAAAGAAGGGGAAAACAGTTTCGACAATGGAATCCTGTACTGGTGGTGGAGTTGCTAATTTAATTACGAATGTTGGTGGTGCTTCTGATGTTTTTCATTTTTCAGCAGTTACTTATTCTAATGAATTTAAAATAAAAATGGGAGTTGACAAAGAGATTATAGAGAAATATACAGTTTATAGCCAAGAGACTGCCGATGCGATGAGCGAAGCTATTTCTCAATTTTCAGATAGTGATTATGGGATTGGGATTACAGGAATGTTGAATGCTTTTGATCCTTTGAATCCTGTAGATAAGAAAAATAAAATTTATATTAGTATTTATGATCGCGATCAAAGGAGATTTTATCATCGTCAAGTAGAGGTTCATGAGTTTGTTCGGTATCGAAATAAGAATACTGTTTTGAAAGAAATTATCCGTTTGTTTTTAGATATTTTGTCTTAGCTTTCTTGTGTTTTTTTACCGAACTGTTATAATTAAGTTGTAAAGAAGAGGTGAATAAAATGGATGGGAAAGAATATCAATCAGAAGAGGAATTTCTAAATGATTATGATTCCAGTCAGTTTGAGAAATTATCAATCACGGCAGATATGGCAATTTTCAGTGTATCTAGTGAAAATACAGGAAATTATCGGAAACTTTCTAAGAAAAAATTTAGTGTTTTATTAGTAAAGAGATCGACATATCCATTTAAAGATCAATGGTGTTTACCTGGAGGATTTGTTGGGATTGATGAAACTATCGATGATGCGGCAAAACGTATTTTGGAACGTGAAACTAACCTACGTAATATTTATATGGAACAGCTTTATACGTTTGGAGATATTAATAGGGATCCCCGTATGAGAATAGTTAGTACAGCTTATATTGCACTTGTTGATAAGAATAAATTGGAGGATTGTATTACTGAAAATGCTTCTTGGTTTTCTATGGATATTATAGAGGACGAGAAGGAAATCCAGGTTTCTTTCGATAATGGAAATGAGCAATTTTCTATTATTATTTCTAAAAAGTTAAAGAGTCCAACGAGTGATCGATATGAGTATATTGTGAAGAAAAATGATTATCTGGCGTTTGATCATGCAAAGGTTATCGTCTCTGGAATTTCTCGTTTAAAGAATAAGATTTCTTATACGGATATTGTGTTTAATATGATGGGAGAGTATTTTACACTTGGAGAACTTCAACAAGTTTATGAAGTGATTTTAGGAAAAGAGTTATTAGATCCAGCTTTTCGTCGAATTATTGCCAATAAGGTAGAAAAAACGGATAAAGTAAAGACAGGAGGAGGGCACAGACCTTCGGTTATGTTCCGTTATAAGAAAGATCATGAATAGGAAAATTCAATTTGTAAAACTGTTTGTGAATGATAATGATCATTCTCGAGAGATTGCTTCCTTGGTGAGTGAGAAATTAAGTAGGGCTGGTTTTGAAATTTCATCTGATCATTATGATTTAGCTATTGCGATTGGTGGAGATGGTTCTTTTTTGCGAATGGTTAAAGAAAATGACTTTGACAGCAATATTTATTATGTAGGGATTAATGCGGGGACACTTGGGTTTTTACAAGAAGTCACATTAGATAATTTAGATCAATTCATTTTGGTATTACAAGAAAATTCTTTTATGGCTACAGATATTGGGATTCAGGAGACAAAAATCTCTACTGGAGAAGGAGAATATTTCTTTTATTCCTTAAATGAAATTGTTATTCGAGATCTTTCCTTAAATACTTGTCATTTTGATGTTTTGGTAGAGGGTTCTTTATTGGAACATTATGTTGGAGATGGAATGTTGATTGCGACTTCTAGTGGATCTACTGCTTATAATTTATCTTTTGGTGGAAGTATCGTGTTTGATGACTTTCATTCTCTTCAGTTAACACCAATTGCCCCTTTAAACTCTAAGGTCTATCGCTCTTTACGAAACTCGGTGATTATTCCTGAAAATAAATTGGTCGTACTTCTTCCAAAAAAGGGAAAAAATCAACTTTTAATTACGGTTGATGGAGAGAATCATTCGTTTGATAGTGTGGAAAAAGTCGAGACTGTTGTTAATAAAAAGAAAATTCGCTCCTTACGCTTTTCCTCTCAATTTGTGGATAAAGTTCATGATAAGTTTTTGAGTTAGCTTTCTACTTTGTTTTTCTTGTGATTTACTTTGTTCTATGCTAGAATAAACACTAAAAAAAGGAAGTGTTTTTATGATAATGGTCGATGAGAAAAAGTATAAGATAAAAACGGAAGGATATCCCAATCAAAGTGGGAAGATATGTCAGTTGGTTTCGATTATTGGTCAAAATGGGGTGACTATTTTTGACTGTTGGAATCCAGTTGATTTAATTCAAATAGCTTTTTATAATCCTTTCATTTCGAATGATGTATCTTCCACTTTTATAGCGGTTACATTGGATCCAGATACGAATACTTTTGGATTTCAGTCTGATGGATTTCGAGCAGAGGGTGGGCTTTTATTACCACGATCTATAGATAATCGTATTTGGCTATTTCAAAGTGAATATAATCAACCTTGGATGAAACTTTACGATGCTTTTACTCATACTGAAATCTCGATTCCAACCTTTTCTGGATGTATTTATGGAGAGGTAGGGCTTAAGAAATCTTCCTATTCTAATGGAGAAGTATCCTGTATTGAGCTTACTGTTCCAGTTCAGCTTTCCACTATTTCGGATCAATTGACTTATATATTTCAAATGGAGTCTTCAAAGGAATCTATGGAGATAGCCAAAAAGCCTTCTATTCGTTTTGTTGGTGTTCATAGTGATCGATTGAGTCATCTTTTGGAGACTTCTTATAAGGCTCAATGTCATGCAGATTCTTTTCGGTCGTTGAATGATTTGATGAAGGAACACTATTTCCCATTCATTGAAGAGGCAGATATCAAATTGGCTTGCCAGCAAGACCTAGAAAAAAATCAATTTTTTGAAAAGAGATTCGGATCTAAATTGTAGACCTTAGTCTTTGTTCTTGTTTTTTCAGCCTTTTTGTAGTATAATAGTCAATTGTTAAGGGGGATTTAGAATGAGTACAAATTCCAAAGTTAGTTCATTTTATGAGAATGGAGTTTTTCAAGATTTTTATAAATTATTAGAAGTAGATAAAAATGCAACTAAAGATGTGATTAAATCAAATTATCGGCGCTTGAGTAGAAAGTTTCATCCAGATGCGCCTACTGGAAATGAAGAGAAGATGAAACAACTTAGTATTGCTTATGGTATTTTAAATGATGATGACACTAAAAGACTCTATGATGAGTATTATACTTCTTCTGATAAGCAATTATCTTCTACTTATTGTTATAATAAATCAAATAATCAGAAGAATAACAGTTATAAGAATTCATATAGTCAAGAAAATAAACAAAAGAAAAGTGCTTATACGCAAGATACATCAAAGTCATACACTTCCCAATTTGATTTTAGAAAGAGTTCTTTTGAGAAAACAATTTATTTTTCTAGACAGACAATTCAGGAGATGTTAAGAAAATGTGGATATAAGGACTTAGAAATCAATAGTTTCTTGTTATGGTGTGGAATTCATAACGTCAAAATTTCTACAGGAAAAGAGTTACATACTCAGTTTGCTTTTTATCAACAATCTCAAAAAAGTTCTAAAACAACCAATGATAAAACAATTTATTTTTCTAAACAAACGATTCGAGAAATGTTAAAAAAAGATGGATATGCGGACTTAGATATCAATAGTTTTTTGTTGTGGTGTGGAATTCATAATGTTCAGATTTCTACAGGAAAAGAGTT
>JAAWDC010000143.1 GCA_022793565.1 Bacilli bacterium | reverse complement strand
GGGAAAGTTCTTATATCTGATCAGTATAAAAAACAGACGCGATTTACGACTACTTATGTTTATGTCTACGATGTTCAAAAAGCTGGTTTTGATGCTCGAGTACTTGGAATTACTTGTCCATCTTGTGGTGGTCCACTTAGTAATCTTAAGGAAAAAGCCTGTCCATATTGTCAAAGTGGAATTCATATTCAAGTAGCAAATTTAACCAAATGTTGGAAAGTAATAGATCTAAAGGAAGACTATTGATATAGGAGGTATATAAAAATGGGTTTAATTAAATCAATGGTTCAGTCTGTAGGGGGTACTTTGCATGATCAATGGCAAGACCTAATTCAATGTGAAGATATGGGAAATTCTCTTCTTATGAAGAAGGTAACTACTCCTACTGGACAAATTTCTAAAGGAAGTCGTGTAATTGTTGCACCAGGGCAAATGGCTGTTATTATGGATTCTGGTGCTATATTAGATGCAACAGCAGAGTCAGGTGTTTATGAATTTGATCAATCCAGTTCTCCATCATTTTTTGGTGGACAGTTTGGTGCAGTGTTTAAGGAAATGTGGCAAAGATTTAAATATAATGGTACACCTGCAAAGGGGCAAGCAGTATATTATTTTAATACAACTGAGATTTTAGGAAATAAATTTGGGACAGCAACACCTATTGTTTTTCAAGATTGGTCTCATCCAATTCCTAATCAAATGACAGGAACTTATGCGCCAATGCGTGTAGAAGTTCGGTGTTATGGAACTTATACATTCTCAGTTGGAGACCCTGTTGTATTTATGCAGAATGTAGCTGGTGCTGGAGATGAGTATCGCGTAGATCAAATTACAGATCAAATGCGTGCAGAAGTTATTGGATCATTCCAAAACGTTTTAAATGAACTTGGTACAGCAGAACATAAAGTACCAGTATTAGAGCTTCCTAGTCGTACTGATGAAATTAAAAGGACAATGGATGAAAAAGTATTCGATACACCAATTCGTGAAAGAGGATTGCAGTTACGTGGATTTGTTGTAGAAAGTGTATCATTGGATGAAGATTCTAGTAAGAAGATTGATAATTACGAGTTGTCTTCTAATTCTATGATGCAACAAGGTACTATGGTTGGTGCTTATGCGAGTGCAGTACAGGATGCAGCTAATAATGCAAATGGGGCTTCTCAAGGATTTATGGGGCTTGGAATGATGAATATGGCAAGTGGAGGAATGGTTGGTGGAGCGGCACAAGCTCCATTTATGAATCAAAACCGTTCACAGGAAATTCCTGCAGTTGATCCATATCAACAACAGCCATCTTCTAATACTAATGTAGAGTCATCTGCAAGTATGGGTAAAGTAAAGTTTTGTACAAATTGTGGAAATCCAGTAGATGGAAATTTCTGTAGTAATTGTGGTACAAAAGTAGGATAAGAAAGGTGAGAGAAATTGAAAAGATTAATTAAATTATCTGTTGTATTATTGATTGGAGTACTTGTATTTACAGGTTGTTCAGATAAAAATGATAAAAAACTAGATACTGATTCTGAAAAAAGGGAGAGCATTAAAAAGGATTCAGAAGTAGAGAAGGATCCTGTTGAAGATAATAAACAAGATACCGATAAAGTTGAAGTTATGAAATGCAAAAGATCTGGAGCAGTTACTACTGGTGTTACAGCGGATCTTAGTTATGAAGTTACTTATCGTGGACTTTATGTAGAAAAGATACATACGGTTGAAAAATTAATGTCAGAAAATGAAGCGTATTTAAATTTATATAAGCAAAAAGTTGAAGAAGGGTATAGTAGTTATAAAGATTTAGAACACTATAATTATAGTATTGTCGTTAAGGATGGTATTCTAACTAGTATTGTAGACATTGATTATTCTAAGGTTGATACAGATAAAATGATTGAAATCGATTCCAATAATGCAACTCTTATTAGAGATGGAAAAATTAGAGTTTCAGATATGAAGACTTTGTATCGTAGTACAGGAGCTGTTTGTGATTAGATACCTATAGGTATCTTTTTCGCTTTATATATTGAAGGGAGAAATATATGTTAGAGGTTAAGAAAATATCAAAGTCATATGGCAATCATTTGGCAGTAGATCAATTGTCTTTTAAGGTGGAAAAAGGTGAGATTTTTGGACTTTTGGGTGAAAATGGTGCTGGAAAGACTACAACATTTCGAATTATTATGGGTTTACTTGAAGCTAATAGTGGTACAGTGACTTTAGATGGTAAGAAAATTGATTATAGTGTTACTGATCGAATTGGCTTTGTAACGGAAGAGCGTAGTTTACTTACTAAGTTAACTGTCAAGGATCAAATCGTTTATTATGGTATCTTGAAAGGTATGCCAGAAGAGGAAATTTTGAAACGATTAGATACTTGGTTAGAAAAGTTTGGAATTACGGAATATAAGAATCGGAAAATTAAAGAATTGTCTAAGGGAAATCAACAGAAAATCCAATTTATTGCAGGGGTGATTAATACTCCAGAGTTGTTAATCTTGGACGAGCCTTTTTCAGGACTTGATCCTATTAATGTAAAAATGTTTCAAGAGGCTATTCTTGAAATGAAGGAGAGAGGGTGTTCCATTATTTTCTCTTCTCATCAAATGGAGCATATTGAACTTTTTTGTGAAAAGTTGGTGATTTTGGTTCATGGACAAGTTGTCTTAGGTGGGTATTTGAAAGATATTAAAAAAGAATATCGGAAGAAGAATATATTTATTCAAGGAGATATTTCGGTTGAGAAAATTAAGAAAGTTTCTGGAGTTGTTGATGTTATTTCGAATGCAGAAGAGTATCAAGTAAAAATTGAAAGTGATGAGGTAGTAGATTCTGTTTTTCAAGCAGTTTCTAAGAGTAAGATTCGAAAATTTGTAGTAGAAGAAGCAAGTCTCAATGAAATTTTTATTGAGAAAGTAGGTGAGAGTTATGACAAGTAAGTTTTGGTTTTTAGCAAAGCAAAGTTTAAATAAGAAAATTAAGACGAAATGGTTTGCTTTGGCAAATTTATTATTGGCAGTTGTAATTATTGGTCTTTTAAATCTGGATAGTATTATTCATTTTTTTGGAGGAGATTTCTCATCAGATATTCAGATTGTTCTTTTAGATAAAACTGGGAACTCAGAAGATGTTTTTCGTCCTTCTCTTGCACTCGCAGAAGAAAGTTTTGGATTGGAACGAAAAATTATAGTAAATGTTTCTTCACAAAGTTTGGATGAGTTAAAGGAAGATTTGAAGGAAAGTGATAAGATTGGAGTTGTTTTAGAAAGAGATAGTGCTCATTATTTAAAAGCTGCAGTTATTTCGAATCAGAAAATAGATACTCTTTCTTATCAGACGATTATTCAAGCTTTAAATACTTCTAAAACGCAGATAGCGATGAGGGATGCAGATATTGCGCCAGAGGAATTAGAGAAAATTATGTCTAATATTTCTATTGATCGAATCATTTTGGATGATGATGCTAAAAGTGAAGATGAAGCTATGTCTTTAATTATGGGAACTGTTTTTCCAACGTTGATCCTACCATTTTTTATGTTAGTAGTCTTTTTAGTTCAAATGATTGGAACTGAAATTAATGAGGAAAAGTCGACACGGAGTATGGAAATTATTATTTCTAATGTCAGTCCTAAAACACATTTCTTTTCTAAAGTTTTGGCTTCTAATGCGTTTGTTTTAATTCAAGGAATTTTATTATTCTTATATTCTGGAATTGGGATTTTAATTAAAATGTCTAGTAATGTTGGATCTTCTAGTGATTTTACAGGACAAATTTCTAGTATTTGGGATAGTTTGAGTCAAAGTGGGATTATGAATCGTCTCCCAGTAATTATTCCTGCTACTTTGATTCTTATGATATTATCTTTTATTGCATATTCATTAATTGCTGGTATTTTAGCATCTATGACAGTTAATATGGAAGATTTTCAGCAAATTCAAACACCAATTATGATGATTTGTTTGCTTGGATATTATTTGTCAATTATGGCCGGAATGTTTGATGGATCTATTTTTATTCGGGTACTTTCTTATGTACCACTTTTATCTTGTTTACTTACACCAGCTTTATTAGTTATTGGACAAATTGGAGTAATTGATGTTGGGATTTCTATTCTACTTTTGATTCTTTTGATTTACTTTATGACTAAGTATGGTCTTAAGATATATAAAGTAGGAATCTTAAATTATTCTACAGATAAAATGTGGAAGAGACTTTGGAAAGCAGCTAGGGTAAAGGAATAGAATATGAGTATGTTAGAAGAGGGAGATACTCTGTTATTCGAGTCTCAAGAGTATTTAATTATGAAAAAGGTTCATTTGAAAGGACATTCTTATTTCGTTCTTGCGAGTAAATTGGATGATTTTCAACTTATTGTTTGTCAAATTATAAGTGATACTGAGATTGAACGTATTTTGGATCAGACATTAGTACAAGAGGTTTTATTTCAAATAGCTGTATCATAGAAAAAGTCTAGAGTAGACTTTTTTCTTTGGAGTGCTTTTCTTTCTTTTGGAAAAAAGGTATAATATGGTTAAGAAAGAGGGAAGAAGATGGGGAAAAAGATAGATGAAATTGATTTTGAGATTCTTTGGGAAGGAGTACCAAGTGGTTTGTGGGATCGATTTTTAACTTTAATTCATTTGAATTTTACAAAGTATCAAATTACAGCAGATGAATTGATTATTATGACAGGATTTTTTAAAAGAAGGTCTAATTCATTTGAACTTTATACATTGAAAGATCCAGATATGACAGAAACATTATTAGAGAGAATGATAGGTGTTGGAACTGTTAGTATTACTGTAGATACACATAGTAGCAGTGAACGAGCTGGTATGAAGATTTATCTTCGTCATTTAAAGGATGCTGCAAAGGTACGTAAGTTATTGCGGGATGCGATTGAAGATGATGTAAATGAAAGAAAAATTACTTACTTTGATAAAGTATAAATTGTTAATAAAAGTTTGAGGAGTTATTTATGAATGAATATAAAGAGCAAGAAATTAAGGTTTTAGATATTGATGTTGCGTCAGTAGTGAAAAAGTTAGAGAGTATGGGGGCTAAAAAGGTTTATGATGGAGTAAGAACTATTTTTGTAGTAGATACTTTAGATCGTTCCTTTTTGACACAACAAGACAAGTTGATTCGGATTACTGAGGAAGGAAGTATCAAAGTAACTATTCATGTAAACCAAAGCAATTTAAATCTCAAGGAAGAAATTAAATTTAAAACAAGCAGATTAAAAGAGACTATGGATTTTTTCCACCATATTGGATTGGATCCGATTAGTAAAGTTGAAGTACCTAGAATTTCCTTTGAACTTGGAAAACTTGATTTTGATATTGATTGTTTTCCTTCCATTCCACCTTTTTTAGAAATTGATGTTAAACATATACAAGAAGAAGGATATACAGTGGAGTTGTTGTTAAAGGATTTAGAACTTGAGAATCATAAAATGGTAGTAATGGGAACAGAAGATATTCATAAGCTTTATGGAATAGATTACTTTGATTGTTATAAGATTTAAGTTGTGTTGTTTGTTTAGTACTTAAAAAATTGAGCAATTATTTATGATATGGGAAGGTTTCACTTTTCTTAAATATTTGTACTCTGGATAGGAGAATGTAGTAATGTATGGTGCGATTATAGGAGATTTGGCAGGAAGTATTTATGAATTTGAACAAGTCAAGGCAGTTCATCCAGTGTATATGAAGCATATATTAGAAGAGAATGCCTTTTTTAGTGATGATACGATATTAACTATAGCTATTTTAGATGCAGTATTGAATGATCAAAACTATGATAAGTATCTTCGAAAGTATATTAGAGAGTATTTAGAGTACAAGCCGGATTTTTCTCCTTATTTTACTTCTTCTTTTTCTCCAAGTTTGATTTGTTGGTGTCAGAATTCTGAAAATGGGACAAGTATTGGAAATGGTGCGATGATGAGAATATCCCCAATTGGCTATTTATTTCATACGGAGGTTGAAGTTGTTGAAAATGCAAGACTAGCAACAATTCCTTCTCATAATACAAAGGAAGCAATCGATGCAGCTACTTGTATAGCACTTATGATTTATTATTTTAAAATGGGATTTACTAAAGATGAGGTCTATCAAAAACTTTCTCTTCCTGTTCAATATTTTCCATTTCAAAAGTTTAATACGACTTGTTATGAAACGCTTATTAACTGTTTATATGCTTTTTATTACTCGGATAGTTTTGAGTCAGCTATTTACCGTACACTTCAAATGGGTGGCGATACTGATACTAATTGTGCGATTGTTGGTTCTTTAGCTGAATCTCTTTATGGAGTTGAAGATTCCCTGAAAACCCAAGTTTCTAAAAAAATACCAAAAGAATTTGTAAAAATTTTGAACAGTGTTCAGTGTGAGGAGAGATAATTATGGCTTTTGATTATAAAAAAGAATATAAGGAATTTTATATGCCAAAAGATAAACCTAGTATTGTTGTAGTACCTAAAATAAACTATATTGCAGTAAGGGGAAAGGGAAATCCAAACGATGAAAATGGAGAGTATATTAGTACAATTGATTTATTATATAATATTGCCTATACAATAAAAATGAGTTATAAGTCTTCTTATCAAATAGATGGTTTTTTTGACTATGTTGTTCCACCATTAGAAGGGTTTTGGTGGCAAGAGGGAATTTGTGGTATGGATTATCAAAGGAAAGAAGAACTACAATTTATTTCTTTAATTCGCTTACCTGATTTTGTATCAAAAAAGGATTTTGAGTGGGCGATTAGTGAAGCTACCAAAAAGAAGAAACGAGATTTTTCAAAGGTAGAATTTCTAACTTATGAGGAAGGAATTTGTGTTCAATGTATGCATATAGGTAGTTATGATAATGAGCCTGCGACAGTTGATTCTATGCATAAATATATGGAAGAGAATGGGTATCAATTAGACATTACTGATACAAGGTTTCATCATGAGATATATTTAAGTGATCCTAGGAGATGTGAAGTTAGTAAGCTTAAAACAGTTATTAGACACCCAATAAAAAAAGTCGATGGAATTAAAGAAAAAAGTGCTATATAGATCAAGG
>JAAWDC010000142.1 GCA_022793565.1 Bacilli bacterium | reverse complement strand
TGTCTTCGTAAATTTGAAGATGTTCACTATTGTAATGAATTAGAATCAATTTTGGAGATAATATTAGCACATAACTCAGAATCTAATTTGTTACATAAGTTAGAAGTGGTTCATAATCAGCTTTTGAGATTAGAATACAATTTAAATATTAATTTAATGTTAGATGATTTTATTATAAAGTTTTGTAGTATATAAAGATGGGTGGTGGTAGAATGGCTGTTGTTGCAGTTGTAAATTTTAAAAAAAATACAAAAAGTTATTTTTTTGATGTGAATGGCTTGAAGTTAAATAGTAATCAAGATGTCATTGTTGAAACAGAGAAGGGTTTACAATATGGGACGGTTATTTCAATTCGTGAGATTGCTGAAGAAGATATTGGAACACCTTTAAAAAAAGTAGTTCGTATAGCAACTGAGAAGGATCAAAAACAGCACAATAAAAACCTATTGGATGGAGAAAGGGCCTTTGAGGTTGCAAAAACAAAGGTAAAAGAATTAGGTTTAAAAATGCGAATTATTGATGCTAGTTTTACTTTTGATCGTGGACAATTACTTTTCAATTTTTTGGCAGATGAAAGAATTGATTTTCGGGAATTGGCAAAAAAGCTCGCACAAGTATATCATACTAGAATAGAGTTGAGACAGATTGGAGTTCGGGATAAGGCTAAAGAGATTGGTGGATTAGGTCCTTGTGGTAGATTTTTATGTTGTAGTACCTTTTTAACAGATTTTAATAGTGTGTCTATTAATATGGCTAAGAATCAAATGCTGGCTTTGAACCCATCTAAAATAAATGGAGTATGTGGTAGGTTACTTTGTTGTTTGAATTATGAGGACGAAACATATACACATTTAAAGAAAGGTCTTCCTAAAATTGGATCGATTTATAAAGCTGGAGATGTTTCTGGGAAAATAGTTTCCATTAATGTATTTAAAAAAACAGCAATGGTTGAAGGAAAGAACCATACACAGATTGAGGTAAGTTTAGAAAATGGAAGTATTGAATGATTTACTTGACTATAATAATTTAAAAATATATCAGAACACAGATTGGTTTTTATTTTCGTTGGATTCGGTTTTACTTCCTAACTTTGTTACTTTAAATAAAAAAATAAAAACAATTATGGACTTGGGAACTGGAAATGCACCAATTCCTTTAATCTTGTCTACAAAGACAAAGGCTAAAATTATAGGGATTGAAGTTCAAAAGGATGTCTACGATCTGGCACAAAAATCTGTACTCTATAACCATTTGGAAAATCAAATCGAACTTTGTAATTTAGATATACGTGATTTAAAAAAATATTTTCAAGGAGATTCTATAGATGTGATTACCTGTAATCCTCCCTATTTTAAAGTATCTGAGACTAGTAATTTGAATGAGGATGTTCATAAGGTTATTGCACGGCATGAGCTAAATGTAAAATTAGAGGACATTTTAATGGCAGCTAGATATTTATTGAAAAACAACGGTATTTTAGCAATTGTTCATCGAACAGATCGATTTTTGGATATATTAAGAGGTTGTTCAACATATGGATTAGAAGTAAAAAGAGTTCGTTTCATTTATCCAAAGGTTAATTCAGAATCTAATATGATTTTAGTTGAAGCTAGGAAAAATGGTGGGGTAGGATTAAAGATATTGCCTCCTCTTTATGTTCACAGAGAAAATGGAGACTATACTGATGAAGTTTTAAAAATGTTTCAATAGTAATTTTAACTTTAATAGGAGAGGTGAAATATGTTTTATACTCGTGTTCTTTTAGAAAATGATGTACAAATTTTAGATTACTTAAAAGATAAACAATACAAAAAGATTAGTAATTTTTCTTTTTATGATTTAATCTATGTAAATAGGGATGGTTCTTCTATTACGGAGGATACTTTAAAAATTCGAGTCTATAATCATAATGAATGGGCCAATAAAGATGTTTTAGTAATTATTAAGCGTGCTATCTTTAATGAAGGAAAAAAGGAAGACAAGGTATTTTTGAGAGAGGAATTTGATACATTACAAGAAGCTTTATCTTTTGTTAAAGATAATTATGAAGATCAATATGTTTTTTCTTTTAAATTTGAAAAAAGTGGGGTACAATATCAGTCAGAAGTTGCTACTATCTGGCTTGAAGATATTGTTGACTTGGGGATTAGTGCTGAAATTGGAGCAGAAGATGATAGAACACTTGATCAGATTGTAAATTCATTGGATGTAAAAGAGAGATTGAGAGTTTCTGTTCCCGAATATATTTATCAAAAGATGAAAGGATAGGAACTTTAATTATTAGGAGGTGAGAGACTTGAGACAAAAGAGTTATGATGGCAGTAATAGTCTTTACTTGATTCCAACTCCAATTGGAAATATGGAAGATATTACCTTGCGTTCAATTCATACATTAGAGATGGTTGATTTGATTCTTTGTGAAGATACTAGAGTTACTTCTGAATTACTTCGATATTTGAACATAAAAAAGAAGCTACTTCATTCAGATGATCATACGGAAGATTCATTAAAAGAGACAATATTATGTAAACTTCAAGAGGGTTTGAATATTGGATTAGTAACGGATCGTGGGACACCAATTATTAGTGATCCAGGGTATCGAATGGTTGAATATGTGAGTAAGCATGGTTATAATGTGATTAGTCTTCCAGGTCCTACAGCTTTTGTTCCTGCACTTACAATGTCTGGAATTTATCCATCTCCGTTTTTATTTTATGGTTTTTTAAATAGTAAAGTTTCTAAGCGGGAAAGGGAGTTAGAGTCTTTGAAGAAACTTCCTTATACCATTATTTTTTATGAAGCTCCTCATCGTATTTCTAATATGCTTGAGTCCTTACTTAAAGTATTTGGTAATCGAAACATTGCATTATGTCGTGAAATTAGTAAAAAGTATGAAGAGGCGATTCGTGGTACTATAGTGGATGTTCTTGAAATTTCATCTTCTTTAAAGGGTGAAATGGTTGTAGTTGTCGAAGGGAATTTGCAGCAAGAAGATTTCTCAGACCTATCTATTTTGGAGCATATTCAACTATATTTAGATGATGGAATGACGGAGAAGGAAGCTATTAAAAAAGTGGCTGTAGAAAGAGATATTCCTAAATCTATTGTTTATAAAGAATATCATACAGAAAAATAAAAATTATTTCCTGGGAAATAATTTAATAAGTATGTAAATATATATTAGGGGGTAATTATATGATTATAAATCCACATTCTTTAAGAGTAGGAATTTCTAAAGATTGGGACTCAAAATGGTATCCAGAAGAATATATTGATGAAAATCTTCTTTCAGATGAAGTAAATCATAAGCATTTTTTTATCTCGAGTAAATTAATTCAATATAGTTTTTTGGATAGAAAAATTCATTTAGTTCAATTATTAGGAAAAAATAAATATCAAAAAATAACAAATAAAATAAAAAGTTTGAGTAGGTGATGTTATGAAACTTATTGTAGGACTCGGAAATCCCGGAAAAGAATATGAGAATACAAGGCATAATATTGGCTTTCAAACAATAGATCTTTATGCACAGAAACTGGGGATAACTATTTCTAAATCTAAATTTAATGGTCTTTATGCTGAGACTTTGATTTGTGGAGAAAAAGTAATTTTATTAAAACCACAATCTTATATTAATTTAAGTGGTGAAGTTATTCACAAATTTGTGGATTTTTATAAAATAGATCTTAAAAATCTTCTAATTATTTCAGATGATTTAGATTTGCCTACTGGAACATATAAAATTAAGAAGAAAGGTTCTAGTGGG
>JAAWDC010000141.1 GCA_022793565.1 Bacilli bacterium | reverse complement strand
TAAAATCTTCTTTATATTTAGCATTTTTTATATTTAATTTTCCTTGTCGTGTAAAGGCATTCCCATGACGAGCAATTCTTGTTGGAAGTACACAGTCAAACATATCGATTCCTCGGATGACTCCTTCTATAATATCTTTTGGTTCTCCAACACCCATTAGGTATCTTGGTTTGTCTTTTGGCAAATAAGGAATCGAATAGTCAATAGCATGATACATATCTTCTTTCGATTCTCCATCGTTGGCAACTCCCCCGATACTATATCCATCAAAATTTAATTTTACTGTTTCAATTGCTGAAAATTTTCTTAGATCTTCGTATGCTCCTCCTTGAACAATCCCAAATAGAGATTGTCTTTCGTTTGCATGTACCTTTTTTCCTCGTTCTGCCCAACGTAATGTCCGCTCAATACTATTTTTCATATACTCATAGGAAGCACTAGCTGGAGGGCATTCATCAAAGCTCATCGCGATATCGCTATCTAACTTATTTTGAATTTGAATACTTTTTTCTGGTGTTAGAAATAATTTTGATCCATCAATATGACTTTTAAAATGAACTCCTTCTTCCGTAATATCTTTTGGATTCGCCAGAGAAAACACTTGGAATCCACCACTATCTGTTAAGATTGGTCCCTGGTAATTCATAAATTTATGTAGTCCCCCTGCTTTCTCTACTAAATCTTCTCCAGGTCGTAACCATAAATGATAGGTATTCGCTAAAATTACTCCTGAGTGCATTTCATATAACTCTTCTGGAGTGAGCATCTTTACCGTAGCTCTTGTACCAACAGGCATAAACATTGGTGTCTCTACAACTCCATAATTCGTTTCTATTGTTCCAAGTCGTGCTTTTGTGTTTTTTTCTTCATGTAATAAATTATATTTTATTTTCATGATACGTTCCTCTTTTCTATTCTCGTTCTTAATTCCCCTAATTTTTTGATCTTGTCTTGATCACTGTCTAAATACTCGTCTTTTGCTTCCTTGGCTAGTAATTTATTTAGATGTTTTTCGGCTTGTTCAAAATTGTTTTCGTCATATGCAATATAGAAGGATGCAGCGATATTTCTTTGTGTTGGGAATACTTTACTATACTCTTGATTAATGTTCTGTTTTATTTTAGAAATCAATCGATTGCAAAACTCTGGATCTTCTATAATCCCTTGAATAATAGAGAAAACTTGCTCCGCTTGCTCATCTCGCTTTTCCAAAAGACATGCTTTGGCAATCGTTATATATGCTTGATAAGTATTTCTTCCATCATATCGATCTAATTTAGGTAGCATAGAAATTACTTTTCTATATTGTCTCTTCTTGAAAAAAAGCTCAATCTGCACTAGTACATAATTTGGATTTTGTTCTTGTGTTTCTCTACACTGCTCTAAATACTTTTCAGCATTTTCAAAATCAGATAATTTGGTATACAATTTTGCTCTTTGTAAATCTATCCTATCATGATTATTGAGACTGTATTGTTGATAATATCGAAGCATTTTGGCAGCATTCCGGTAGTCCTTTTGATTTATACATTCAGAATATACATCATAAATATTTCGAATCATTTTAAGAATGGATGTTGGCATATTTTGATCTGACTCACGATTTTTTAGGTTGTATATTTTATAGTATATGTCCGTATAAATTCCTCTTTCATCAAACTCTTTGGCCTTTTCCTCAAGTATAGCAATCATTGAAGCATAATCCTTTGTCTCATAAATCACATGGTCTATAAGCTTATTCAATTTTGATATTTCCCTTTTTGTATCTTCTTCTAATTCTTCTTTTTTATAGATTTTTAAACCTTTGTGTCTCATATATTCACCTCAAAACTGTTCTTACTATATCATTTTTTATATAATTTCGCAATCTTTCTTCTTTTTCTATTCCTTTCCCTAATAAAAGAGATAGTAATCTATCCCTTTCTTCTTTTCTGATATACAAGTGGATCTCTTGTTTCCACTCTTTCTAATTGATTATCAATATCATATACCATACCCGTTAGAGGCTGATATCCATTTACCATTATCATAAATTCTTCTTGTTCTTTTAAACCATATATTTTAGATCCAAGAGGACTAATTCTTTCTACATAATCCTCCGTTAATTCATTTCCTACTGCTTGATTAATCATCTCTACTCGTCTTGTTGTTACTCGTTGGTCTCCAAAGAACATTATACTAAAAGCTGTTCCTACTCCAATCGTACCATCTGTCGGTAATTGGGCTATTTTTCTAGTTTCTATTAATTTCTTAATGGTTTGAATTCGACGATTTATAGTAGCTTTTTTATTTATATCCTTTGGAACTTGGGCTGATAATATTTCTAGTTCTTCTTCAAGTAATTCTAATTGACTCTTACTAAGTTCCATTCTCTGGTCATAGGCAATCCTTGCTTCTTCTGAACTATATATTTGACTCTTCAATTCCTTCAGTTCTCTTTCTTCAGTTCTTCCCATTCTTTTTGAAATTTTTCTGCTTCTGATAAAAGTCTTATCATTTTCCTTTTCAATCTTTTCTATTACTCCCGTGATTGTGCAGTTTGATCTTGGCGTATAAGAGAAGCTTTCCCCTTCTTTTTTACCATAAATGCTTTTTCCTAGCTCACTTTCTATCGTAACAGCTTCTAAGGATAAATTAGAACCGATTAATGAATCTACTAATATAAATCCTTCACTTTGTTCTTCGCCATCAAATCGAATCTTGAATCTTGTACCTATTCCAATCTCTTCTGTTGATATGTTTTTGACACATTCACTTTTAGATAATAAATTTTGGTACTCTTTTAATTTGTCTTGTTTAGCTACATATTGATTATCTGTTATTGAATCTAACACTTGTACTCTTCTACTAGATTCAATATTACTAACACCTCTGTTCTCTAGATATGTACTGTATCCCTCTAACTCTTCTTGTAATTCTACAATGGATTTTCTTAAAAATTGTACTTGTTCTGGTATTAATAACATAAAAACCCCTCCAATCGGGGCTTATTATAACACAGTTTATCAATTAATTCAATCTTTTATTTGATTATCATACTATCACCAAATGAAAAGAAACGATATTTTTCATCTACAGCCTTTTGATATGCATTTAAGATATATTCTCTTTTAGAAAAGGCACTAACTAGCATAAGTAGTGTTGACTTTGGTAAATGAAAATTGGTGATTAATCGGTCTACTGCTTTAAATTTATACCCCGGATAAATAAATATATCTGTAAATCCTTGGCATTCTTGAAAAGTTCCATAACGATTCATAATTGTCTCTAGTGTTCTAACACTTGTTGTTCCAACACTGATAATCTTATGGCCACTTTGTCTTGTATCGTTTAATACTTGCGCAGTTTCAG
>JAAWDC010000140.1 GCA_022793565.1 Bacilli bacterium | reverse complement strand
TTATTATCACCAACAAGGAATTCCAGTAGAGGCAGTTAAATTGTATTTAATGACGATTGCCAATACAAATTTTGAAGCTTGGTGGGATCAAAACCAAACTTTAGGAATTGATGATTTTAAGTTTGATTTTAAGAAAATGAGTGTTTCAGGAAGTTTATTTGATTTAGAAAAACTGATGAATATCTCTAAGAGCTATATCAGTCGATTAAAAGCAAGTGAAGTCTATGATGGTGTTCTTCGATGGGCAAAAGAGTTTGATTTAGAATTTGCAACTATTTTAGAAAAATATAAAGACTATACCACTAAAATTTTTAATATTGAAAGAGAACAAAAGAAACCACGAAAAGATTATGAATCTTTTTCTACTATCAAAGGATATATTTGGTATATGTTTGATGAATATTTTAAGGGAGAACTAGAGTATCAATTTCAAAAAGTTCAAGAGAAAGAAGAAATTAGTTGTATTTTAAAAACATATATTGAAGAGTATTATGATGAAAACGATGATAAGGATACATGGTTTAATAAAGTGAAAAAAATGGCAGAAGAACTTGGATATTGCTCAGATATGAAGGCTTATAAATTAGATCCAGAATCTTATAAGGGAAGTGTTGCTGATGTTGCAACTGTAATTCGTGTTGCAACAACAACAAGCTCTATGACACCAGATCTTTATGAAATTTTAAGATTATTAGGAAAAGAAAGAATAGAAAAAAGATTTCAACAGTTGTATAAGTAAACAAATAATCTCTAACAGTAAGGGAGCAGTTTTAGTATATTTACGAAATTGTCCCTTTTTTAAATTTGCCCTAAATAAAAAATTAAAAAAGTCTTTCCAAAAAGAGAAAAATTTGATAAAAAGAAAATAAGAAATAACAATAACAAAATTCCTATTAATCTTTGATGATCAAAATAAAAAGTTCTATGCTAAAATACGTACCAATTTTAAAGGAGTGGTTGTGCGATGAAAAAATTTGGAATTTCGATCCTTGTATTTATCATAGGGATTCAAATATTTCGTAATCTTTCGGTGGCGAAGGTAGATAATTTAGGCACTTACTATGAGGCAGAAGAAGCAGAATTTATAACAAATCGAGAAAATAAAAAAGATGATAACGCCTCTAATGGGGAAGCTATTTTCTTACCATCTGGAAAAGTAAATGGTACTGATGCATATTGTAAATTTACATTTAATATAGAGCAAGCTGGTTTTTATAATCTTTCGATTAATTCATGGGGTGTAGGAGATGAAAAGAAAAACTTATTGGATGTAGACGGAACCCGTTTACAAGACCTTTACTTAAACTCTCCAAGGGAAAAGTGGGAAGAACATACTTTCTTAAAAAATCAGTATTTAGATGTAGGGGTTCATAGTGTAACCGTAACAGCAGGATACGGATATACTTATTTAGATTATTTAAGAGTAGAACAAGTATCTGTAATGTCTATAGAAGAAATCTATAATCGAAAATATGAATTATCCAATAAGAATGCCACCCCTAAGGCGAAGGAACTGTTTCAGTACTTACAAAATTCTTATGGAAAGTCAATTCTCTCAGGTCAGTTTACCTATGAAGGAATTAATAATACCGATATACAGAGAATTAAAGAAAAAACAGGAAAACTTCCTGCTATTCTTGGATTAGATCTTCTAGCGGTAACACCTTCTGTTCAAGAACTTTTAAAATATTGGATTCCCTATCCTAATTTTGAAAAAGTGATGGATACAGCAGTAGAGTATGCATCTCAAGGAGGAATTATCACATTTTGTTGGCATTGGAATCTTGATTTTTCATTTATGAAAAAAGATGCAAATGGAAATTATACAAATGCGTGGTCTGCTTATCGCCCAGATTATGTAAATATCGACCTAAAAAAAGTGATGGCTAATGAAAATAGTAAGGAATACAAATTGTTAGAAAGAGATATGGATGCCATCGCCCAACAGTTAAAACGTCTTTCTGATCAAGATATTCCCATTCTATTTAGACCACTTCATGAAGCAGGTGGATCCTGGTTCTGGTGGGGTACAGGAGGGGAAGATGCCTATATAAAATTATGGCGTAAGATGTACGATAAATTCACTAATGAATATCACTTGAATAATTTAATATGGGTTTGGAATGGTGATAAACCCAACTGGTACCCAGGGGATGAATATGTGGATATATGTGGTGTAGACATCTATAATGAAAAAAAAGATTATAATCCTAACTCCACATCATTTAAGAGCCATATGGGATATAAAAAAATCATCACATTAAGTGAAGTAGGCACATTACCTGATATTGATCAAGCATTCCAAAATAAAACCATTTGGTCATGGTTTATGAATTGGACAGGAGTGCATACCATTCCTGAAACCAATAGTGAGGAGGCTTATACCTCACTTGAAATGTGGAGTAAAGTCTATAACCATGAGAAAGTAATAACTCTCGATGAATCCCCATTTCACACACATAAAGATGTAAATAATGACCATATCTGTGATTTTTGTGCAACCCAATTAAAAACTGAAACACCAACTCCTTCCATAAATCCAACAAATCGACCAGAGCCTACGCCTAGTCCAAAACCAACCCCAACAAGAACTCCAGAATCAACGCCAAAACCAAGCAATTCTGCTCCCCCACAAAATGGAAATACCGATAATAATCCAGCGAATACACCAAGTAGTAGTCCAAACGATAATAATCAAAATGCGAATCCAACAGGAAATCCACCAACAAGTCCGACCAAAAAACCAACACCTAGCATAAGCAATCCAGCATTAGATAAAGAACAGGATAAAAACAATACTGAAAAAGAGGACAATGAAAATCCAACAGACAAAAAAGAGATAAAAAAGAAGAATAAAAACTACTTATTGAGAGCATTAGTATCAACAGTAATTTCTTTAGCCATTGTATTATTAGTAAAATTTATCTATGAAAAATGGAAAAAGGAAAAAGAGATATAAGAAAACATCCACAAATGGAAAAGAATAAACATTTACCATAATCAAGAGAATGTAGATAAAATAAAAAAAGAAGTCTCCAACATAATAGGATTGTTCCAATTGAATTTGATTCAACCGGTCGAATATGTTCGATACATAGTTTAGATATAAAATGTAAAGTGTTATATAAGTATAGAGATGAATTAAGATTTTTAGAAGAATATACAAATCCCTTGGTCTAAATATAGGGCCACTTGGGATTGTATATTCTTTATTTTTTTGATTTTGATAAGGAAATTTTCTAAAGACTTAGGATAAGCATTCAGTCATATCTCATATTAGAAAAAGAAAAATGAGTTACCAATTGAATAAACCAATAAAAAGAGTTAGTTGATGAAAAGATCATCAGTTCAAGATAATCTCCAAAGAAACATCCTTTTTCCATAATTTTTATAAAATAATTGGATAGAATAGGAAATAGATAATAAAATTTCTTGTTTACTTAATTCACTGATTGTCTACTTTAAATTTACCAGTACACAGTACACTGTTATACAAACGTATGTATTCTATTGCCAAAATGACTGGGGG
>JAAWDC010000139.1 GCA_022793565.1 Bacilli bacterium | reverse complement strand
GGAGACGATTCGAATTATTATTCCAGCGCTTACAGAGGAAAGAAGAAAAGAACTTGTAAAGCAAATTAAATCAATGGGCGAGGAGGCACGGATTGCAATTCGTAATATTCGTCATGATGCCAATGAAGAAATTGAGAAAGCCGAAATTTCTGAGGATGAACAAAAAGGATTAATGAGTGATGTTCAGGATTTAGTTGGAAAATACAACAAGATTGTCGATGAAAAGTCAAAAGAAAAAGAAGAAGAATTAATGACTGTATAAAGAGTAGTAGGAAGGAATGAATATTGATGGATAATAAGGAAATGGATCAAAGTTATGCTTTGGATAAAGAAGGTGTAGAAGTAGTTTCTGAGACAAGGGCTAGTTCAAAATTAAAAAGAAATTTAAAAAATAAAAAAATTATGCGTGTTGCAGTTTATGTATCTTTATTTATTGCGGCTACTACACTTGCAGAAACTTCTAGTATTTCTGCTGATGCAAAGGAAGCTACTTTGGTTTCTGAAAATACGAATTTTATGACATTTGAAGAAGCTCATAATAAGACAATGGCACCTATTATACGGCAAGTAGAGCAAGCATTAGATGAACGAGATCAAGTAGAACAGAATGATTTTAGTGAGTCAATCAAGGCACCTATAAAGCAAGGAACTACAGAGGCTGAAATGGTAAAGGAAACAGACCCAAAAGTAGAGCAAGTATTAAAGAATACTGTGGAGTCTAATCATATAGAAGAGAATGAGGTAGAACAAGAACAGAATTCTTACAGGGGTACTTTAGAGATGTATGAAAATTCAGAGTATTGGGAATTAACAGGTCGTACCGCTAGAGGTGGAACTCCACCTCAAGACGTTGGAACTAGGATTTGGCTTCCATCAGGGCAAGAATGGGTTCCTGTTCAATCTGAAGAGGACGTAATGCTTGCTATTCCTGTTTGGACAGAGGTTGCCTTTAATTATAATAAACTAATTGATAAAGTTGGATATGAACAATTGGCAGATACTTTGTCAATTACTGAAGATGGAGAACGTAGTATCACATTCCCAGCCATTTATGGTAGTGCAGATCGTGCAGTTTTAAAAGAAGAACCTATTCCTTCTAAATATACGGCTAATTTCGCTGGATCAAAAGTTGGTATGCCATATGTATTAGAAAATGGAGTTCCTGTACGTGTTGAAGATTTCAATAGTTTAAATGATTTAGATGCTTTTTCTATGAGCTTTCCATTGATTCGAGAAGATAAGAATGGGAAGAGTCAAATTATCGGTTATGTTAATGCCGTTGACGTTATCGATAATGTATCTTTTTATATGTTGGAAAGTTATAGTAAACAATTTAGTTTGTAGAATTTTGGAGAAGAGAAATCTTCTCTTTTTGATAGGAAGAGATAGTACTATGAATTGTGGAATATTAATCTAGATCAGTTATTTAGAGTCTCTTGTTTTGACTTTGATTGTAATTTCAAAGTTATAACATAGAATCATTCTTTAATTTTAAGGATCTACTCTTTACAAAAAATTTTTTTTAGAGTATAATCTATTTATATTTTGAGTTTGACTGAGAAGAAGGAGTAGTACTAAAGGAAATCTTTGAAAAGAGACCTTGGGTTAGGTGAAAACAAGGAAGAGGAACTTTACGAATTCGCCTTTGGAGTTCTTAGTAAAAAGCTAAGCGTATTTCTTGCGTTAGAAGAATAAAGATATAGAGAAATCTATAAATAAGGTGGTACCGCGACAATTCGCCCTTAGTGGGAGATTGTCGTTTTTTCATGTCAAACAATGGGAGGATGATTTTTATGAATATGCAAGAAAAGGTTAAGGAAATTCGTGCATCTTTGGAAGAAGATATGAAAGATATTGTTTCTAGTAAAGATTGTCAGGAATTAAAGGTAAAATATTTTGGAAAAAAGGGTCTTGTGACTGAACTTACTAGTCATATGAAGGATCTTTCAGTAGAGGAAAAGAAAGAAGTTGGACAGCTTTCTAACGAGATAAAAAAAGAAGTTACTACTAAAATTCAAGAACTAGAAGATTCTTTGAAACAAAAAGAGTTAAATGAAAAGTTGGAGTCTGAACGAATCGATCTTAGTTTACCTAGTAAGAAGATTAAGAGAGGAAGTCGTCATCCATTTCAAAGAATTATTGAAGATGTGGAAGATTTCTTTGTATCTATGGGATATGATGTTGTCGATGGACCAGAACTTGAAACAGATGAGAACTGTTTTCAAAGATTAAATGTTCCACTTGGACATCCTGCTCGTGATGCACAGGATACTTTCTATATTGATCCAGAATATTTGCTTCGTACACAGACGTCTAGTGTTCAAGCTAGGGCTATGCAAGAAAATGTGGAGAAGACACCAATTCGAATGATCTGTCCTGGAAAAGTATATCGTCGAGATGATGATGCAACTCATTCTCATCAATTTGGTCAAGTAGAAGGATTAGTAATTGATAAAGACGTTTCTCTTGCGGATTTAAAAGGGACATTAGAACTATTTGCAAAGAAAATGTTAGGTGAAAATACAAAAGTTCGATTTCGTCCGAGTTTCTTTCCTTTTACAGAGCCTAGTGTAGAAGTGGATGTTACGTGTTTTAAATGTAGTGGAAAGGGATGCCCATTGTGTAAGCAGACAGGATGGATTGAAGTTTTAGGAGCTGGTATGGTTCATCCTAATGTGTTAGAAATGGGTGGATATGATCCAAAGGTTTGGACTGGATTTGCTTTTGGTACGGGGTTAGATCGTTTTGCAATGTTTCGCTATGCTATTCCTGATATTCGATATTTATATACCAATGATATTCGCTTTTTAGAGCAATTTGATAGAAAGGATGAGGAAAATGAAATTAAGTAGAAAATTTGTTAGTGATTATATTTCTATTGATGTAGATATGAAGACTTTAGCGGATGATATGACGAGTATTGGAAATGAATACGATTCTTGTTGTAAGTTAATTCCTACTTCTAAATTGATGATTGGTCAAGTTGTTGAGTGTGTAGATCATCCAGATAGTGATCATTTACATATTTGTAAAGTAAATATTGGGAGTGAGATATTACAAATTGTTTGTGGGGCACCTAATGTTCGAGAAGGCCTTAAGGTAATTGTTGCAGTGGATGGAACAACACTTCCAGGAGGCGTTATAAAAAAGGGAATGATTCGAGGTCAAGAGTCTAATGGAATGTTATGTGCAATTTCTGAACTTGGGTTAGAGCATAAATTTTTAACAGAAAAGGATATTAACGGAATTCACGAGTTACCTGATGATGCACCTATTGGGGAAGATGCTATTGTTTATATGGGATTAGATGATGAAGTTATTGATTTTGAACTTACTTCAAATCGAGGAGATCTTTTGAGTATTTTAGGGATGGCCTATGAGATTGGGGCGCTTTATGGAAAAGAAGTTCAAGAAATGGATCTATCTTTTGAAGAGACAAAAGAGACGATTGAGCATCAATTTGAATTAGATATTCAAACAGAGAATTGTCCATTGTTTTTGGTTAAAAAAGTAGTTGATGTAAAGATTAAAGAGAGTCCTGATTTTATTAAGGCACGATTGATTGCTTCTGGTATTCGTCCAATCAATAATGTGGTTGATATTTCAAATTATGTTATGTTAGAAACAGGACAACCGCTTCACTATTACGATGCTGATCGTCTTGGAAATCAGTTAATTGTTCGGATGGCAACAGAAGAAGAAAAGTTAACTACTTTGGATCATCAGGAGAGAGTGCTTTCTTCTTCTGATATTGTGATTGCAACTAAAAAAGAAGCAGTAGGACTTGCGGGTGTTATGGGTGGACTCACGACAGAAATAGAAGAGGATACTAAAAATATTATCATTGAGTCAGCTATTTTTCATCCAACTTGTATCCGTAAAACTAGTAAAAAAGTTTTAAGAAGTGAGGCTAGCAATCGTTTTGAAAAAGGACTTGATCCTAAGAGAACATATATGGCGATGATGAGAAGTTGTCATTTATTAGAAAAGTATGCGGATGCAAAAATCTTATCTGGAATGGTTGAATATAAGAATTTAGAAATTCAAGATAAGATTATTACTGTTTCTTTAGATAAAGTGAATCGTATTCTTGGAATTATTCTTACTAAGAATGAAGTATTAGATATTTTAAAAAGGTTACAATTTGGAGTTTGTGTACAAGGAGAAGAGTTTGAAATTACAGTTCCAACTAGACGATGTGATATTTCAATTGCAGAGGATGTGATTGAAGAGATTGGTCGTATTTACGGAATTGATAGAATCGAAGGAAAGGCGCTTGTATTACCAGTTGTTCCTGGTACAGTTGATAAGACAAAGCGTTATATTAGAAACAAGTTGGCTTCTTTTGGACTGAATGAAACACTTAGTTATGCTTTAACTCCTGAATCAGATGGATTACAGTTTACGACTGCTCAAGGTATAGAAAAGGTTAAAGTACTAGATCCAATGAGTGAGGACAGAAATACATTAAGGTATAGCTTGATACCATCTCTTTTATCTATTTTTAAATATAATAAAGCAAGAAATTATAAGGATATTTCGATTTATGAGATTGGAAAAGGTTTTTATAAAAAAGATGGAAATTATTATGAAGAAGAAAAACTTGCTATATTAATGACAGGAGTTTACCAACTTGGATTGAAAAAAGAGACCGTTGACTTTTATGTAATCAAGGGCGTTTTAGAGGAATTATTGGATTCTTTAGGATATCATGATCGTTATAGTATTGTTATAACATCTGATATTGCTGAACTTCATCCAGGACAAAGTGCTAGAATTATTTTAAATAATGTTGAAATCGGAGTGATTGGAAAGGTTCATCCCTCTATCGTAAAAGAGAATATTTTTGTTTTAGAAATTAATTTAGACACACTTCTTCAATTCCGAACAAAGAAAATGCAGTATAAAGAAATTTCTAAGTATCCTACCGTTTTAAAAGATGTGGCTTTTGTAGTAAAGAAACATGTGACTTCGGATGAGATTCGTTCTGTTATAAAAAAAGCAGGAGGAAAACTGCTTAGTAAAATTGAAATATTTGATGTATATGAAGGTGAAAATATTTCTAGTGATGAGAAATCCGTTGCTTTTGCATTAACTTTCCAAGATCAGACAAGGACACTTAGTGATGATGAAGTTATGACTATTTTTAATCAGATTATTGAAGTCGTAGAGAAGAAACTTTCTGCAAGAGTAAGAGATAAGTAAAAGATAGTAATTTTGTATTGGAAGGATTTTTATAATTCTTCTTTTTCTTTGCAAAATAGTTTTTTTTTGATATAATAAGTCAAATTTGAAGGGGAAGATTATGAATTATAAGGAATTTCGACAACAAGAGAAATCTTTTTACGAGAAAATTGGTGTTAAGTGCATTAAAAAACTAGTTTTAAAGTTGCCCTTACCTAAATTTGGTGCTCGTGAAGAAAATAATTATTATTTAAAAAAGGGAAATGGGATTGCAGATTTACAGGATCAAAAGAAATTTTTCTATTTCAATGGAGTAATTCATGGTGTTACTCTTCTTTGGCAATGTTTTTTTGCATCCGTTTCTCCTGTTTTCTTATTGATCACTAGTGTTATCCAAGTTTATTTAATAATGCTTCAACGTTATAATTATATTCGTATTGAGGAAGTTATTGAGAAAGGGGAATCTTTAGAGAAAAAGAAAATTAAAAATCTGAAGATATATATATTAGAAAAAGATGCTCAATTGAAAATGCATCATGT
>JAAWDC010000138.1 GCA_022793565.1 Bacilli bacterium | reverse complement strand
TTGATACATCTTTTTCTGATAAACTTTATTTCGAAATCTACGAAACCGTGTAGCGATCATCCGTCCAACAAAACGGAAAAAACGATTAATCATAGGTCTACTAAAAGATAAAGGATCAAAAAGGGTAACAGTATAAGTCGAATGATACTTTTTAATATACTCTTCAATCGCTTTGGCAGCCATATAGTGTCCTGTTCCATAATTAGTATAGATTACTAAAATATTTTTATTTGTAGTACGACTTTTTCCCATATAAAACTCCTATTTAACAAAATATTTTGTAATAATTGATTTTCCAATTTCCCTTTCTATAGATTGTTCATAGAAATCTTTTAAATTAAATTTTTTTCCTAGTTCCTCCTTAGAGGTAGAAGTCGTAAAAAGACTAACCATTCTTGAAGAACCATTATAAATAAAATCTTTTCCCTGAATTTCAAAAGATAAATTTCTACCTTCACGTTCTAAAAATTGAATTGTGAAATCTTCAATTGCATTTGTTTCCCAAATACCATCGTTATTTACAGAAATATTAATGGTTCCAATATCTCCTTTAAAACTTTTAGAAACTAATTCATCAATACCATGAATCCCATCCAGGTCAATTTTAATATCCACACTTCCATAAACAATATTCTGCTTTACTAAGGAAGGAAAAAATTCTGTTGTAATATTCACTGTAATGTAACTTTTTCCATTATAATTTCTTTGCCTAAAATTGATTTCAGAAAATTTAATTTCAAATTCATAATTATTAATTTTTAACATTTATATCACCGTTCATATTATATCATAAATAAAGAAAGAAACCTACGAATTCTAAAAAATCTTTCCTATAAAAATTGGATTAAATCCATAAAAATGATAAAATAAAATATAGACTTAAAACAATACAAAAAGGAGTGATCTAATTGAAAGTTCAAAACCTAACCCAAACATTTAGTGATATTTATTTGAAACATCAAATAAATATAGAGAAAGACGATTCTAAAGTAAATAAAGTTATCATAATCCATAGTGATCAATTAGAAGATGGAAGTAAAGATGGTATACTAGATGTTCTTTTTTCAAAAAAGGATTGGTACAATCATTGGTTCTATTGGTTGAAATACTTACAAACAAACTACATGATGGATATCTGGATGAGATCCTATGTAGAAAAGGCTGAAAAAAGTTATTTTGAAGTTATAAAAACATGCCTAAATGATTATAATGACATTATATTTTTAGATTTTACAGATTTAGATGAACAATCTAAATATAGTGATGGTTTTCTATTAATTCCTTCCGACATTACAGAAAAGCAATATAAGAGTTTAGAAGGAATATCTGACTACATTAAGCAGTATAAAGATATTGTAGTTCAAGGAGGAAAGAAAGTTGAAGAAGCAGAAGATTTTTTTAATGGTCTTTCAGAATTTCCCATTGAAAAGGACATAACAGGAGAAGAATTTCCAATATTCTTAAAAGAAGTATTAGAAAAATATAAGAAAAAAAATGGGATTCAAAAATAGATTCCCATTTTTTTATATGCCAAAGATGTGTTAAATTATATAAAATAAGAGGATTAATAAGATAGATTAGTTGATATACTCTAGTAATTTACTTATAATAAAAATAGAAAGGTGGAATAGATATGTTAAAGGGAAAGGTCGCAATTATTACAGGAGGAACGAGAGGAATTGGATTTTCTACTGTAAAAAAATTTTTGGATAACGGTGCTAGTGTGGCATTGCTTGGCTCTAAAGAGGAGACCGTAAACCAAGCGATAGAACAATTAAAAAAAGAAAATGAGGAGTACAATGTTTTAGGATTTTATCCAGACTTAACTTGTGAAGAAGAAATTAAAACTGTGTTTGAAGAAATAAAAAAACATTTTGGATCAATTGATATTCTAGTAAATAACGCTGGAATCTCCTCTAGAACGTTGATTGAAAATTATACAGAGGAAGAATATGATAAAATCAGTGATTTAAATATAAAATCAGTATTTACATGCTCAAAAGTAGCAATACCATATTTAAAAGAAAAGAAGGGAGTAATTTTAAATACGAGTTCTATGGTTAGTATTTATGGACAACCTGCTGGAGTTATGTATCCAACTAGTAAATTCGCAGTAAATGGATTCACCAAATCCCTAGCTAGAGAACTTGCACATTATGGGATTCGTGTAAATGCTGTTGCCCCTGGAGTAATAGAGACGGATATGGTTAAAAATCTACCCGAAGAAACAATTAAACCATTAATTCAAACAATTCCCCTTGGTAGAATGGGACAGCCAGAAGATATCGCAAATGCCTTCTTATTCCTAGCTAGTGATATGGCAAGTTATATTACAGGGATTATTTTATCTGTAGATGGTGCAGCAAGAAGTTAAATGTCTATAAAATGTTTGGGATTACAAATTTGTCATAAAAAAGTCACAGAAAAGTCATTTTAGTTTTATATAATGAATCTAAGAAACGAGTATGAATTGAATATATTCTTATAATAGTAATAATATATCAATTCAATGAGGAGGCAGAAAAAATGACAAGAAAAAGAGTGACCCAAATTTTTCCTTTTTTAATTCCACTTCGTGTATGGCAACGAAATTTATTCTATCAAATTGAAATGTTTTTAGATAAGAATCATTATTCCAAACATTTTGGGGATCTATTACCATACGAAGTTTGCAATACTAAAACATTAATGATTAATGAGAATAGTGGGCATGATATTATTTATCAAAAAAACAAAGTGGAAAACTTAAAAATTATTAGTAAGACAATGAACAAAATTTTAATATATCCAAACGAGACTTTTTCTTTTTACTATCTATCAAAGCGTAGTAAAAAGTATGGAAAGCTCAAAGATGGATTAATATTAGTTAATAATAAGATTGTTCCTAGTAAAGGTGGAGGTATCTGTCATCTAAGTAATCTACTATACTATACATTTTTGATGACTCCACTGACAGTAGTAGAAAGACATGGTCATAAAGTGAAGTCCTTCCCCAATCCAGATAAAGAATCTTTAGAAGGTGTAGATGCAACAATTCGTGGTGGATGGCTTGATTTAAGAGTAAGAAATGACACAAAAAATATCTATCAAATTATTATAGATTTTGATGAGGATTTTATGTATGCCAAAATATTATCAGATCAAAAAGTAACAGTAGATACCGAGATTGTGAATGATGACTTTAAATATATACGAAAGAATGGAAAAACTTATGAGAGTGTTTCAGTAATTAAAGTATCTAAGGACAAGAAAACAAAAAAAGAAGTAACTCGTGAAAAATTATACGATGAGGTTGTTGAAATTACCTATGAACTTCCTCAAAATACCAAAATAGAGGAGGAGTAAAGAATGAAAAAGATAAGAGTTGCTTGTTTGTTTGGTGGAAAGTCAAGTGAGTATGAAGTTTCTTTAGTATCGGCAACATCAGTAATCAAAAATCTAGACTCAAACAAATATGAAATTATAATGGTTGGAATTACCAAAGAAGGAGATTTCTATCAGTATAACGGTGATATAGAAAAAATAGAGAAAGATGAGTGGAGCCAACCAAAATATTGTCGAAAAGTTAGTATATCGAGTAATCGATCAGATCATGGAATAATTGATCTTAAAACAGCTGAAATTATTCCAATTGACATTGCTTTTCCTATCTTACATGGAAAAAATGGAGAGGATGGAAGACTGCAAGGATTACTAGAACTAGCGGGAATTCCATATGTTGGATGTGATATGATTTCTTCAGCTATTTGTATGGATAAATTCATTGCCCATGAGTTAGTTTCAAAAGCAAAAATTCTAGTTCCAAAGTCACATTTATTTACGAAATTCCATCAAAAAGAAGAAATAGAAGAGACAATTAAAGATTTGAATTTCCCTCTTTTTGTAAAACCTTTAAAAGCAGGATCTTCCTTTGGAATAACAAAAATAAATCATAAAAGCGAATTACCTACTGCAATTGATAAAGCATTTTCCTTTGATGATCATATTATAATCGAAGAAGGAATCGATGGATTTGAGGTAGGATGTGCAGTTCTTGGAAATAATGAGTTGATAATTGGAGAGGTAGATGAAATTGAGCTACAAGATGGATTCTTTGATTTTGAAGAAAAATATACCTTAAAAACTAGTAAAATTCATCTTCCAGCTAGGATAACCAAAGAAGAAAGAGAAAAAATAAAAAAGATCGCTCTAAAAATATATAAAATTCTGGGATGTGCTGGATTTGCTCGTGTAGATATGTTTTATACAAAAGATAAAAAAATTGTATTTAATGAAGTAAATACCATTCCAGGATGTACTACACATAGTAGATATCCTTCAATGATAAAAGAGATTGGATATGCATTTGAAGATGTCCTAGATAAATTAATATGTTTGGGGATGAAAAAATGGCAAAATATAGATTGAAAAAAGAAGATATCTATTGTGGAGATTTAATCTTAGTAAATAGGGATTATAAAATTCAATTTGCGATAGCAAAAGAAAAATTAGAGTCAGTAGACAAAAATGCTTCAGATATTCTTCTTCATAAAAAAGCCAATGCCTTTTTACAACAAGCTTTATCAGAAATCAAAGCAGATAACAAGATTCTTCCTGTCAGTGGCTATCGTAGTCTAGAAGAACAACAGGATATTTTTACTAATTCAATGAAAGAAAATGGAAAAGAATTCACCTTAAAGTATGTGGCATATCCAAACGCTAGCGAACATCAAACAGGACTTGCAATCGATTTAGGACTCAATGAAGGAGAAATAGATTTTATCTGTCCATCCTTTCCTCATTATGGTATTTGTGAAGAGTTTAGAAATATAGCCTTCAAATATGGATTTATTGAACGATATCAGGAAGAAAAGAAACAAGTCACAAAGATTGGTGCTGAAGAATGGCATTTTCGATACATTGGCTACCCACACTCAGAAATTATCCAAAAAAACAATTTCTGCCTAGAGGAATATCATGAATATATAAAAAAGTATGAGACAACCCCATTAATATATAAAAATTTTGAAATCCAATATTTTCCATTTAAGAAAGACGTCGAAATAGAACTCTCAGAAGAAGATCAGCTCTCTGGAAATA
>JAAWDC010000137.1 GCA_022793565.1 Bacilli bacterium | reverse complement strand
CATTTCTTAAAGAATTAAGTAGCATCTTAGTACCATTCGCATATTCATCTTTTTCAAACTGTCCTGGAGTACCATTCATAAAAATTGTCTTACTATTTTGATAGTAATCTTGATATTTCAAAATAGTTTCCATTCCAATATCTCGTATTTGATGATCTTCTATTATAAAATCTTCTGGTAAAACTATTTTAGATTGATAAATATTTAATAGTTTTTTTAACTCTTCTAATGTTTTTTTAGAAGAAGTATGAATCCTATCTCCATCCGTTCCAAGTAATGAAAGAAATGTATTGGCAACTCTTCCGCCTAAAAGTAAATGATCACAGTTTTCTAAAAGACCTTTCATATATATGATTTTATCCTCTGTTTTGGAAGCTCCCATAAAAGCTATGAATGGATGTTTGATATCAGTAATTAGAGGATTTAAATTTGTAATTTCCTCCTGAATTAATAATCCATAATATGTAGGCAAGTAGTTAGAGATACCAGCTGTTGAAGCATGAATTCTATGCATAGAAGCAAAAGCATCAGTTACGAAGATGTCACCTAAAGAAGCAAAAAATTTGGCTAACTGTAAGTTGTTCTTACTTTCTAAATTTTCTGGATAATCAAAGAAACGTGTATTTTCTAAGAGAATAATTTCACCAGATTTTAATACTTTTGACTTTTCAAAAACCTCATTCCTAGTTGAATCTTCAAAGAAAATAACTTGTTTATTTAATAATTCAGACAATCTTTGGGCAACGATTTTTAGCGAATAATTAGAAAAATCATCTTGCGACTGAATCCTTCCCATATGTGAAAGCAAAATAAGGCTACATCCTTGACTCAGCAAATAATTGATAGTTTTTAGTGACTTTACTATTCTCGCATCATCTTGAATTATTCCATTTTCAATTGGAACATTAAAATCACAGCGAAGAATGATTCTTTTATTTTGTAAATCAACTTCATCTATAAATTTCATATTACCTCCCTCAATAAAATCTTAATTATTTCATTGTTCCCTCCTTACATAAAGTATTTTATACCATAAGTTAGAAAGATGTCAATACTCTTATAGTGTTTTTTACCATAAGTTTTTAATTTCATAAAAAAAGAACCTAATATTTCGGTTGGTCCGATATGGTTCTTTTTAATGGCAATGAATAAAAATATCAATATTCTTTTTTTAAACTAAATAATATTAAACACCATCTAATACAGCAAAATGGTAGAATTACTATACAATTTTACCATTTCTACGTTCCTAAAAACGCTTTGCTATTATTCTCTTCTGCTTTCTAGAATTAGTTATATCATTTTGTTCTTTCCATGTTTCGTGAAGATTTCCTGATGGATCGATAGATATATCAAAACATCTTTTAGGCGATTTATTCCAGGCATCTAGAATAAAACTATGGAGCTTATATATTTTAAAAGAGATTGTAAATTTATCTTTTTTTAATAAATATAAAACATAATTAGAATTAGATATAATTGGCTGACTTACTAAGAAACCTTGTTCTCTTAGTTTTTCCATAGATTCGATCATTATTCTTTCTTCTATATTGATAGGAATGTTATTTTCGTCTTCTAAATGAAGATTTTGAAATAAAATATTTTGATAGCCAATATATTCTACATAACGAACATATTCAAGTATTTTTGAAACTGAGTCTGTTCCACCTATCATACAAGTACAACACATAGTATCTTTATCTCGTTCATGAATACACATTAAATCTTCTGTAGTCATTATTTGATTATATTTATCCCCAAATATTCGCTTATTTTCTTCGTCTTCAACTGCATGACGTGAAAAATAGAAATTATATTTATACCTCCAAGACTTTAGAGCATTATATTCTTCATAATTCAAGGAGCAATTTGTTATAATGGATAATTTAGGATGATGACTTCTTTTAAGATTATTGATTATTTGTGATAAGTCTTTTAATTCTTTTAAATATAATGTTGGTTCTCCTCCTCCAACAACAATATTATTTAAGTGAAGATAAATCCTTTTAAAAGTATTCATAATTTGATTAAAGTCAAATGGACTTTCTTCTAATGTTTCGTTTCGACAAAATTCACAATACATATTACATATTCTTTCAAACTCTAAATAAAGATTTGTGTACATTGTAATTTTAGATCCATGTAATCTTCTTCGACCTGCATTTTGCCAATCATGAATGGATGTTGGAAGAATAAGTTCATTGATAGATGTTGATTTCATGAAACTAATATATTGTTTCCGTGATTGTTCTTTATTTAGTTCTTTATAAGATACTCCTAATTTTAATCTGTAAACATCACACTGTATAAATAAAATGGAAGTTAGCATCTTCTTATCAAGATATGTCAAATCCAAGTCATCAAATTCCATGTTTTTTACTTTCCCCTGAAAAAAATCTAAATAGTGCTCTTTACAAGTAAAATAAGGCTCCATATCACTATAGAATCTTTTTAACTTTCCTTCTTTATCATACTCTAAAAATTTTAAAAAGGTTTGATAATAATTTTTAAAGTCTTCCTCTCTTATTTTATCCTTAGTAGAATAACAACTACAAAAATATTCTGCTATTGCTTCAAAAAGTTTTCCCGAAGAAATTTTGATATGAGGGTTGTTTTCTAAAAACTTTATATCAAGATCGGCATAGTCAAAGTAATAAATAGGTTTATCTCCATATTCTATAGGGAGAATAGTCCCATCTTTTAGATTAACTCGATAAGAATCATCTTGCATAGTTACAGCACAATATGGATTGAAGCCTAAGGAGAATACTTTATTATTCCGAAAATCCACTTGAAGTTTAGTGTTTCTAAAATTAGTTCCTCTAATATTAGTGTGTAACATATCCTCATCTGTTAAATACGAAAGATCACAGTTTTCAAAATTGCAAAATTCTAGACTTGGTCCTTTGATTCTTGAATATTCTGACATAAGTTTAGCAGGAATAAATTTTATTCCTGTGTTTTTAAAGTTTGTATTAAAGAAACGCAGATGTTCCCATACTGATGGATCAATATCACTTAAGTCGAGGCCACATAAGTCAAAATTAGCTAAACTATGATATTTTAATCTACCATTTTCATCAAACAACTCTGATTTATCAGTTATTTTTTTTACGTATTCCATGGCCACATATCTCCTTAATCAGTTGTTATTATATCCCTCTTCTATATTAAAAAGTATTATAGTTTTTTCATTTTCCTTTATCCACTAATTTAACTTTATAAAAATCGTAATTTCTCCAACTTTTGAAAAACTACCTGGCGGAAATAATTCGTTTAAAGCTGCATGTATTCATGAAATCAAATACAAACTATTTAAGTTTTATTGATTAGAGTATCTGCTCTCAATATTAATCATCTATTAAAAAAATGACTTAAAGTCATTTTTTTATATTATATAGTAAAATATAAACTCTATCTATTTCCTATAGTCATTATCTTCTCACGAGCCGACTTTATACTTTGTTCTTTAGTCTCTTCCATTAAGATAGATAAAATGTCTGGTACAAAGATTGGACTTTCTTTATCCAGTGCTAAATAAGCTTCTAAATACTTCGAATGTTTTTGGGCTAAATATGTTCTTATTTTTCTCTTGTAATCAAAGTCTATGATTCCACAAAGAATCGTTTCATTGATTTTATTTAAGTTTCTATCATATATTTTATTTTCTGAAATCTTCTGTGCCCATGTAAATGAATATACATCTAAAAAACGAAAAGTTTGTTTGAATGAAATATTATTTATATTGGGATCACTGATTAAACATTTATAGTAACTGATTTCTCTTAATGTCTCTAAATAATCGTCTGTCGCACCCATTAACTCTATCATATTCGCATCTTGTAAATACGCTAGAACAATTCCATCATCATATTTCATCAAATATCCTATCGGCAAGTCTCTCTGTTTCTCTAATGATATTTCATCTAATGGACTAGTGCAATTTTTATTAGACATTTGTTTTAAATGATTAAATTTGTCTTCCTTATAATCAAAACCACTTCTATAAATTTTATATGCTTCAGATCTATTTTTATCTGTGTATATATCTGCGGTAAAACCAGTCTGATTAATACAAGGATAAATTTCTTTATAATTATTTGGAAATACTATCATTTTTGTTCCTCTTTCTTACTCATTTTAACGAGCAATTTCTGGTGAGATATTATATCATACATTTTTATTTTTTCCAAACTTTTCTTATTTCTTTCTTTTCAAAATTTCTCTACTTGCTTTAAAACAGGGAATTCTTTACGGAATGTTCTTAATTGATCTATATCTAAATTTGCTACTACTAGTCCTTCCTCCTCATTGATATCAGAAAGAATTGTTCCATCATAAGAAACGACTCTTGTATTTCCACATCTTTCTTTTTCAGCGATTCCTCCTGTTTGATTGCATGCACAAAAGTACACTTGGTTCTCAATCGCTCTAGCTTTGGTTAATACATCCCATGCAATTTTACCTGTTGATTTTCTAAAACTAGATGGTAGGAAAATAATCTCTGCCCCATTTAAAACAAGTGTTTTAAAATACTCTGGATATCGAAGATCAAAGCAAATTCCAAGACCTACTTTTACACCTTCAATTTCAAAAAAACCTAGTTTTGTCCCTTTCACAGTATCTTCAGCTTCGTTTACTTTTAAATCTGATCGATCCACAGTATACATATAAATCTTGTCATATCTATAGATTAATTCTCCTTGGCGATCAATCACAAACGCAGTATTAGTAATATTGTTGGTATTTTCTACTTCAAGAGCAATACTTCCTAAGATAATATTTACTTTATTTTGTTTCGCATAGTCTTGAAACTTTTGAATCACTTCTGATTTATTGCTTTCTGCTCCTCTTCCCTTTCCCCAATATAGAAATTTTTCAGATAAGCAGATTATATCTACCTTTTGATTTACAGCTTTATCCATCCATTGTAAAGCCTTCTTTATATTTTCTGATTTATTATCTTGTGAGTTCATTTGTACTAATGCTACTTTCATATGTTTCTCCTTTTTATTTTATAT
>JAAWDC010000136.1 GCA_022793565.1 Bacilli bacterium | reverse complement strand
TTTTTTAGGTTTTTCTTTCTTTTTTTCTCGGTATAGCAAATTTTCATAGTTAATCCGTTGTACAAAAGTAAGTGCAAAAATTAGACACATCGCAAAACTACCACCATAACTCATAAATGGTAAAGGAACTCCAGTCATTGGAATTAAACCCATAACTCCACCCAAATTAACTGAAACATGCAATAAAATATAAATTGCTACCCCCATACAAATTAGATATCCCCTCGCATTATAACAATCCTTAGCGATTTTAATAATTCTTCCAATCAAAGCAAAATAAAGGGCTAATAAGAAAAATGCTGTTAAAATCCCCATTTCCTCTACAATAATAGGAAAAATAAAATCAGTATGTGCTTCTGGCAAATATAAATATTTTTGAGTGCTCTTCCCAAGCCCAACACCTTGAATTCCCCCATGATTCATAGCAATATATCCATTACAAAGTTGGTTTCCATCTCCATAAAAATTTTCTTTACTACAAGGATCACTAAACTGAAATCTTTTCTGCTGACGCTCATTCAAAAGAGAAACCCCACTAGTAAGTGCAATAGCACCAAGAATCATAAAACAGGCAACTAAAAAGAACATCTTATTCTTAATTTCCTTAGAAACAGGAGAAAGAAAAAACAAACTAGCAACGATCAAAGCAAATATAATCGCCGTTCCTAAATCTGGTTGAATAAATATTAAAATCGTTAACAAAAAGCAAATTGCAACTGGATAAAGTGCTGTCAAATACTTCCCCAATTTATCCTTATGTGTCTCATAGTATCCAGCAATCCATACGATTGCAATTATTTTGGCAAACTCACTAGGCTGAATAGAAAACCGTTCAAAATTCAACCAACTCCTAACATTATTATTAACATCTCCAAATAAACGAAGAAAAATCAATAACCCTGCAATTCCACAAATTCCTATTGATGCAAAGAACTTATAACTTTTACTATGAAAAGGCAAAATCATAATACTAGCAATTAAACTGATTACAACAAACACAGCTTGACGCAAAAAATAACGGTATGGAGAGGCTCCATACTTCATAAATGCTGTAATATTTCCGGCAGAAAAAATCATTATTAGACCGCCAGCAATTAAAAGGAGCATTACTATAATCAAAGGTTTATCTAAATTTTTTAGAATCTTCTTCATACTATAGTACCTCCCTTCTATCTTTCTTCTATCATATCATAAATCAACCAACTCCGCCTTCCTATTTTCTAATCCTTTACAAAAATAGACTTTTATAATAACATTCTTTAGAATTCTTGAATACTCTATATTAGGTAAGAAAAAAAGGAGGGAAAAAATATGTATTATTACGGAGGAGGATCTAGTTGTGGATGCTCTAATATGAGTTATGCTCCTTGCTACCCATACTTCCAATCATGCTGTAATGGAAACAATACTTCTAATTATGCAATCGTCTTAGTATTATTTATACTTTTAGTAATCGTAATTGGTTCTAGATTCAGTCGTTAAAAAGATAGCCGAGTGCTATCTTTTTATTTTGCAAAAACAAAGAACTTTATGCTTTCTTTAATTTCAATTGTATATTCATAAAAAGTATGTTATACTATGACAGAAAAAAACTTTAAAAAGTGGTGAATGAATATGTTAAAAATGAAAGATATTTTAGACGAAAAAGACCCAAAATTACGCCAAATTAGTAGTGAGGTTAGCTTTCCACTCACCAAAGAAGATCTAAAAAATATTGATTTAATGGAAGAATACCTAATTAACAGTCAAATTGAAGAAAGAGCAGAAAAATATAATTTACGCCCTGGAATGGGATTATCTGCCGTTCAAATTGGAGTCTTAAAAAGATACATTGTAATTGTAGATGACACAGAAAGAGGATTTGAGTCTTATGTAGTCATCAATCCTAAAATCATCTCGACATCTCAAGAAATAATTTATGTAGAAAGTGGTGAAGGATGTCTTTCAATTAATCGAGAATGCGAAGGAATTGTTCCAAGATATGCAAGAGTTACAATAGAAGGATATGATACAGAAGGTAATAAAATTAAAATACGTGCTAGAGAAGAACTAGCAATCGCATTTCAACACGAAATTGATCACCTGAACGGTATTTTGTTTATTGACAAAATTGATCCAAAAAACCCTTACAAAAACATAAACCAATATCGACCTGTTTAAAGCTAGAACAAATTCTAGCTTTTTTAGTGTTCGAGAGAATCCTTCATCCTTGGTAGTGTCACTGTAACTTGGGTTCCCTTTCCTACTTTTGACCGATATTTCATATGTCCATGATGAAGACGAATAATCTCCTCAGACAAATGAACCCCTACTCCTGTTCCAACAGCTTTCGTAGTATAGAACAACTCTCCCAAGTGTGCAAGTTCCTCCTTTGAAATTCCACAACCAGTATCTATCACTGTAATTACTAACTTCTCCTTCCTTACTTGTATCTTAACTTCTATCAAAGTTGCACCTGCTTCTACACTATTTTTAATCAAATTAATAAATACTTGTTTTAACCGATCATAATCTGCATAAAGAAAGAGTTCCTCTTCTGCTTTTGGGACTTTTAATAAACATTGATGTCTTTTTAATAAAAACTGAACGGTTCCTTCAATATCCTCCATTAATAAATAAAAGTCCATAATATCAGGATGAATGGCAACACTTCGAATACTCATAAAGTCTTCCATAATAACAAGCGTTCTAGCAATTTCATTTTTAATAATAGGTAAATACTTTCTCATTTTTTCAGAATCTTCTACATCCATCATATCCAAATATCCCTTACAAACTGCAATAGGATTTTTGATTTCATGTGTAATCTTAAACAAATTCTTTTCAAGTTCTGTCATCGTATGTTCATGATCCTTAATAGAGAGTGTTTGTGGAAGAAAATATACAAGAAATAGTTTCTCTACTAATAATAAAAAAAATAAAATAGAATAAGAAAAAATAGGATCTACCATATTTTGAGATAATAAAATTGCCAAAAAGAACCCCTTTAGAAGAAGACAAAACTCACTTTTTCTTTCATACTCCTGAAAAAACAAAAGGAAAATTCCAAGATAACAAAACAAAAGAAGAAAAAGAGAGATCCACGGAAATCCACCAATACAAAAAAAGCAAAAAACAATAACAAATGATAAAAGAATTCCCTCCATATATCTTCTTTCTTTATATGCAAGTAATACAAAAAGATCTAGAAAAAAATAACGGACTATAGAAGGAAGAAAAAAGCAAATAGAAAAAGACCCCAACAAAAAAAGTACATAATTTTCTATTTTCTTTCTACTAAGATCTTTCCCCACATAAAAAGTATAGACCCAATAAAAACAAAGAATTAAACTAATGGATAAAAAAACATCCTGAAAAAAACACATCTTCTAGCCTCTCTTTCAAAACTAGTATATGTGTTTTCTTTGTCGAATATTGTCGAATATTGTTAGTATGACTCTTTTTTTGTCAAATCTTGTTATTTCAAATCATCAATATATTTCTTAAGTTGCTTACTTTCTGTACCTAAAATAATTTTCAATTGATTATCTATCTCAACAATTCCCTTTGCTCCAAGTTTTTGAATCGCTTCTTTATTCACGATTTCCACATCTTTTAAAGTCACTTTAAACCTAGAAAGATTCGTCTCTGTTGAAATAATATTATCTTTTCCACCCAAATACTCTACTAATTTGTTTAGCTCTAAATGAGCATCCTTTCTAGTTGCTTTTAAAATTGCTAATGCAATAATCACTAACACTAAAATAATAATTCCATATTGTAAATAATCCATAATTATCACCACTTTCATTATACAATAAAAAGGAAAAAATGAAAAGAAATTTCACAGGGATAATTTAGGTAATCATAATACACCAATTTATCAAAATATGAATATCTTATATTAGATAATTTTGAAGAACCAATTCGATTAAACTGAACAAAGATTGGGAGAATTATCATTGATTTCTAAGAAAGGAGGAATAAAAATGTGCAAAGATGAAAACACAAATAGAAACGAGGAATGCTGTATTGCAAATATTTTAAAAGTCATTGTCACTCTACAAAATAGAAGTGACAAATTCGATTGCCTAGCTGAAGGATGTGATCGTCCTTTTCTAGGACCAATTCCTACAACTGTTTGCTTTAACACAAGACCAATCGAATTATATCGTTGCAGTGATGGTGGACTTTGGACATTCCCTTATACATTAAATGGTGTTCCTGGTACAAGTAGTGTTCTACGAGTAGAAAATGTTGAAGGATGCTGCTGTACTTGTCGCGTTCTAGCACCAAATCCTGATACAACTTCAGATACACCATACGTTGGAACAGAATCTTTCCTAACAATAAACTTAAACTGTGTTGGTGCACTACGTTGCCTTCCTGATACCTATATTAGCTGTGTATAATAAATAAAGGACCGTTACAAACGGTCTTTTATTATGATATCATCTATTTCGATCATAGGGATAACTTCACCATCAATCGTTACAATACTATTTTTTACTTTACCAGCAATTTTTGTATGATATACTCTCTTTTTTGTAATAATCTCTACTCCAATATTAAAAACATATCGACTACTTTGAAATAATTTCTTTAATTTGTCTTCAACGGATAATTCTTCCTGATCTAAATGGTGAACTCCTTTCTCAGAATGAGATGAGTCATTGGGAATATGATAAGTATGAAGATTTCGATCAAACTTATTACTAATTTCACTTTTATATATATTTGGTAATTCTTTTTTCATAAGATTCCTCCCTATTTTACTTTATGACTTGTATATTTTTTTTAAAACTAAGAATACTAAAAATAAAGAATTTTATAAAAAAAGGAAGGTAATCTTTATATGAAAAAGAAAAATTATATAATACACTTCCCACTCCTTTTTTGTTTACTTTTTTTTATGATTATTAGCATCTTATCCATCTTTAGTGCAGGAGATTACTTATCCCCATCTTTGGGAAAACTCTATCTAAAACAAATTTTCTGGTATTCTCTAGGATTTATCCTTCTATTTTGTATAATAAAGATTGGAAATAAAAGAATTAAAAAATGGACATGGATTTTATACTTAATAGGAAACGCCTTACTACTACTTTTATTATTTATTGCAAAACCAATAAACAACAGTAAATGCTGGTTCATAATTCCAGGTATTGGTTCTTTTCAACCGAGCGAATTTATGAAAATATTTCTAATCCTCATCGTTAGTAAAATTGTAAGTGATGAAATAAAAGAGAAAAAAAAATTCACTTGGAAACAAGAAACTCTACTAATTGGAAAAGTATTCTTTCTTTTTCTACTACCAACCATTCTAACTTTTCTAGAACCAGATACCGGCGTAATCCTTCTATATTTTATTATCTGCTTATCTATTTTATTTATTTCTCCAATTCGAAAAAGATGGTTTTTAATTAGCGGAGGGATTGTTCTTTGTTCCATTATACTGTTTCTCTACTTTTATTTTGAACAACAAAAAGCCTTTGTTAATTTATTGGGAACTGACTTATTCTATCGAATTGACCGACTCTTAGATTGGAAAAATGGAACTGGACTGCAACTAGAAAACTCTCTAACTGCCATTGGATCTAGTGGACTTTATGGCCACGGATTTCATCAAACACCACTTTATTTTCCTGAAGCAGGAACTGACTTTATCTTTTCCGTTTTCTCCTCTAACTTTGGACTTTTTGGAAGTTATATCCTCTTAGCTACACTATTATTTTTTGATTTCACATTACTAGAAATCGCCAAAAATACCCAAAGTTTCATAGATCGCGCAATTATCGTTGGAGGAACCTCAATGCTCATCTATCAACAATTTCAAAATATCTCTATGACTCTAGGAGTCCTACCGATTACAGGGATTACTTTACCATTTATTAGTTATGGGGGATCTTCACTACTCTCTTATATGATTTTACTTGGAATATTTTTTAATATTCATAACGATACAAAAAGAAAAAGGAATACATAAAAATAGTGCTTGAAAGAGAGGATACTCTTCCAAACACTATTTTAATTTTTAAATATGTTAAGGATTAACAGGAGGAGTAGGAGTAACAGTAGGCGTAACTGGAGGTAAAACCGTTACATTCGCTGTTTGCATCACCCCATTCTTACTTGTTACTTGAATCACCGCTGTACCAACATTATTTGCAATCAACACAGTCCTTCCATCTTCTGTCTTGGCAACTGAAACAATTTCTGGATGATTAGAAACCCATGTCAAAGTCTGATCTGTCGTAGTGACCGGAGTAAATGTAGCAAAAATCTCTTGTGTACCACCAAGAACCATTGGTGAAATATCACTGATAGTTAAAGCTGTTGCCTCGACCACTTCACCTTTAGAAATCGTTTTTGCACTTGCATAGACATTAAGTTCCACTTGAAATAAAGATTCTGGAAGTTCTTTTGGAAGTAATTCTCTTGCCGAGATGCTATTCTCTTCTGCAATCCATATACGAAGACGAAAACTTTTTTCATAACTTGCCGTATTGGCAGGAATCACACCTTGATAAATGGTTTTTTCTATTTCTTCACTTGCAGAAATCAT
>JAAWDC010000135.1 GCA_022793565.1 Bacilli bacterium | reverse complement strand
TTAATAGATGAAGCTTTGGATACGATTTCAAGAAGTGTATGTATTTTTAAAAAATTATCTTTTGGTCAAACAATGAAATATATTCTAGAATTATTCATTCTAATATTGATTTTAATATTACTCCAACTTCCAGTAGGATATATATATCAATTGGGAGCTAATATATTTAATTGTTTAAAATCACCACTAGATGAAATTCTTTGTTCTATATGGAAATTTATCCTATCCATTTCCTACCTGATTTTTGCTATTATCTGCTTTTATTATCTTTATAAAACGTTATTTCTTAAAAAATGGGAACAAGTAAAAGAGACACCCATAGAAAAAAAGAAAGAAGAAATAGAAAATGAAAAAATAAGTGTAGAACCCAAAAAAGAAAATATAGAAAGTAAAAAAGAAGAACTCCATGTAGAGCCAAGAAATAATCATCCATCTGTAATTTTGAAAATCTTAAATTCTATTGTTTCATTCTTTGTTAAATTGTGCTTAATTCTAATGTTATTTCCTTTTCTTCTTTTCTTCTTTTGTCTAATTGTTGCGTTAATAATAGGAATCTATCTAATGTTTCAAGGAATCACTTATTTTGGAATTTTCTTGCTGTTATTAGGAGGATTAACGTTTAGTTATCTCGTAATTGAAATTATTTTCAATATTATTGTAAATCACCGAAACTCTGAGAAAAAAATTGGAATGTTATTACTAGTATCATTCGTTATATTGGGAATGGGGTCTGGTATTTCACTAATCGAATTCACTGGATTTACTTATAATGGTTCAAGTTTTCCCGATACAGAGTTATATAAAATAGAATATTATGAAAAAGAGATTAACATGAAGGATATGCTTACTTTCTCAGTCATTGGAGCATATAATGAAGTTTCTTACGAAGTGGATCCCTCTCTAAAAGACACAGTGCTAGTTCAGGCCAAAATATATAAAAATTTCAACAAAATATATTTTGAATATGAAGGAGATTCTTTCCACGATGAACATCAATTATGGATTATAGCAAACCCAAAACTGCATTTATTTAATCCTAAGATGAAGCAATTAGTTTTTAATAGCTTAAAAGAAAAGACAATCTATGATCTCCGTTATTTGGGACAAGTCGATGTAACGATTGTTACCTCAGAAGAAAATATCGAGCAACTAATAAAATATGAAAAATGGAAAGTAGAAGAAGAAACCAAACAAAACTTAGAATTCGAATACGAAATTTTTGAATACCAAAAAACAATATTAGAAAAGGAAGAACAGATTAGTCAATTAGAAAATAAAATTGACCAATTAGAAGTAGCACTAGAAGAAACAAAAAGAAAAATTCAGGAATATAAAGATCAAATTTCCTCAATTATTACAGAATAAAAGAATAGGAAATTGTAACTCATAATAAAAAAGACGAAATAAAATCGTCTTTTTCTATTTTCTAATCATTCCATTTTCACAACGGTTTCCCCAGGAATCAATTAACTCTTTATTCTTTCTTACACAAATAATTTCACAATGATTTGGACAACGATTACATTCGATTCCTTTCGTTTCAAAATTTTCCTCTGTAATCCTAAAACTAAATTTTTTCAAGATTGGAGATCTAGAAGATAATATAGCCACTCCAAGAGCACCCATTAAATGACCATTTTCATCAACTTGCACTTTATATCCTGTAGCCTCTTCAAAAGCCTTTTTCACACCTACATTTTTACTGACACCACCTTGAAAGATAACTGGCTCTATAATTTTTTTCCCTTTTCCAACATTATTTAAATAATTTGAAACAACACTGTTACAAAGACCTGCAATAATATCTTCCTTCGAATAGCCAATTTGCATTTTATGAACAAGATCACTCTCTGCAAAAACAGTACATCGAGCGGCAATTTTAGCAGGATGCTTTGAGTTTAATGCAATTTGTCCAAAATCTTCGACCTTAGTTCCCAATCTTTCTGCCTGACTAGAAAGAAAGGATCCAGTTCCGGCAGCACAAAGTGTGTTCATAGCATAATCTGTGACAATTCCATTTTCTAAAAGAATAATTTTAGAATCCTGTCCACCAATTTCAAGAATGGTTCTAACATCTGGATGAATAGAAAGTGTACCAACCGCATGAGCAGTAATTTCATTTTTTACAACGTTTGCTCCTAGCATACTGCCAATTAGCTTCCTTGCAGAACCAGTAGTCCCCACACCTAAAATGTCTATCTCTTTGTCTTTTGTTTGTTTTTCTAGTAAAAATAAGAGTTCTTTAACTGCAGAAATAGGATCACCCTTCGTCCAAATATAAGCACTTGCTAAAATCTGTTGTTGCTCATTAATAATTACTCCTTTGGTCGAGATAGAACCAATATCAATTCCTAAATATCCATTCATAAATGTTTCTTCCTTTCTTGTAACATATCATAAAATGCCTCTAATCTAGTTTTAATTCCTGTGTCACTAGTTTCACTATCGAAGGAGAAAAATAATACAGGCATATGATGATCTCTACATACTTTTCGAATGATTGGGATTGCCCCAATTTCAGGGGTACAACCAAATGGTTTGATATGAATAATCCCATCATACTCATTTTCTATTAGGTATTTACTTCGGTATACATTATCCATACCATCTGCTCCTAATTTATAAGTACAATACTCTGGAATTTTCTTAAGCATCTTCTTTGTTTGATGTTTCTTTTCATAAAGAAGATAACTGACATTAGTAAAACGTTTGACTTCAATTCGCATCTTTGCCAGTTCTTTTTCAATAAAATAACTAGCATAAGGCTCCATGGAAGTATATAACTCCCCAATAATTCCAACTTTCATACAATTACTAGGTTTCTCTATAGCGATTTTATCAAACTTTTTTTGATATTTCTTATACATACGAAAAAGAGATAAAAAACCCTTTGTATTTTCAAATTCTTGAAGCATTTCTTGTTTAAGTTTTTCAAAAGTTCCGGGAACTACTTCAAATCCAATATTAGATCGGATTTTTTCATCTT
>JAAWDC010000134.1 GCA_022793565.1 Bacilli bacterium | reverse complement strand
CAATTCAATGTTTCAGGAATACCACTAGTATGCTCCGCGAGATCTTGAATATTCCAATACCCCATTTTTCTTACGAATTCTCTTTCTAAAACTTGGCGATAATTATTTTGATAATTATGTTCAACACTTTGATTTTTAAGAATCTCATCATAATACTCGATCTTGTGTATTTTATCATAAAAACCTATATCTTTATTAAAATCATTGGTAACTAGACGAGCATTGGCAATTGTTCCATGATCGGCTGCATTACTTCCATTTGGATCAACATATATTCTCAAATACTTAAATCCTTCAATACTAACATCAACAGAAACAGCATTGGTTACCCCACTCATATTACCTGTTTTTAATAAAGACGTCCATTCCTTCCCATCTCGTGATACAAGGATTTGAATCCAAAGATCCCCATTCTTCCCTCTTGCCGCATCAACACCAATTTCTGCAATAAAACGAGGATAATCTGCAGATAAAGACGAAATATCAAATGTTGCTTGTCCCTTTCCATGAATACTAACACCCTTAGTAAAATAACGTCTCTCTCCATCTACTATAAGGCTTAATGTATTCCCATCCTGATTTTTATCTTTTTGTATTTCATGTCCACCCCAACCATTATATGACCAATTATTATCTGTAATATAATCCAAATCTGATAAAAATACATAGTCTGTTCTTTCATTAACAGCCACTATATTTTCTTCATCTAGCGAAAAACTATATTTATAAGTAATAACTGTAAAACAAAAAAGTAATGTAATTAGAATAGATAAATTACAAAATACTTTTCGAAACGTCTTATCTTTTAAACTAAACTTATTTTTCATATATTTCACCTACATTGCTTAATACTATAACTATTTCCATATCTTATATCTTACTCTTATTATACCGAAAACTAAAAACGCAATCAATAGTAAAAAGCAATTACTAAACCCTTTATATTCTATGATACATACGAGCTACAACCTTCTGGAATGTTATGCATAATAATAGCCAAACATGAAATAAGACCAACCTGATAAAGCTTCCCATATTGCATCTTTTCTTGCGGTAAAAAATGATCAATAGAAAAAGAAAAAATTACTCCAATACAAAAACAAATCGCAAGAATCAAAAATGCCGGAAGAAAGACAAAAGACTCTCTTAAAGATAAAAAAGAATTAGGAATTAAATCCGTAAATGAAATTGTAATCATTACTCCTGCTGCAAATCCTAAAGCAGATACTAAAATTCGATTAGACTGTCGTTTCAAAAAGATAGGAATAGTCCCAAGCATCGTCGAAAATCCAGCCAAAACAGTTAAAAGAAAAGACGTCATACTATCACCATTACAGTATATGACTCCTTACCTTTCACTTATTCGACAAAACCAAACTCTATTAAAAATATATAAGGTAAATTGACAAGTGCATTAAGAATAAGTATACTAAACACCAATATATAAGAAATACACGAGGAAGACTATGAATAATCCTACAAAAAGTCAAAAAAATATAGAGAGAGCCTTATCAATGGCTCAAACATTTAAAGAACTTTCTGCTTTAATAGAAAAAAATATCCCCCTATCTTCAGAATGCCAAATTTTATTAAAATTAAAGATACAAGATCCTGCCCTAACAAGAAAAAGCTATGGAGATGATATCGCAATTATAGAACTCTTTTCAAATATAGAAAAAATAAATCCATTCTCTCCAGATTTAATTAGACTTCTCTTCCAAATAAAAAACCCGGAAAATACAAGAAAACTAGTAAATGAAAAAAAGAAAATAATAGTCCCAATCCTAAATGAAATTTATTTAGAACCCTATGAATCAGATGATTTAGTCGAGGATGGAGATAATTATCAAAATCGAGAGTATTTAATCTATAAAAATTATTGTTTCAATCCACAAACTGCCCAAACATTAATTGAAGAACTAATCCCTTATCTTTCGCCTGAAACATCTTCAATATCTAAGAACCTCTACTGGCTCATCCAAGAATCAAATCCATTACAAAAAATCATAGAGAAAAACATAGAAGAGAAAAAAATACCATTAAATTTTTTGTTACAAATTATCAAATCAAGTGCTGAGGGAGAAAACCAAACATTAGAACTCCTACTAAATGACATAGATCAATTAGAAATTCAAGTATTTGGAAATGAGAATATCTTTGATATTGAACAAGGAATCGAAGGTATATCCTATCTACAAATAGACTTAAAAACTAAACAGAAAGTCAAAGAAAAAATAATGGATTCTATTTTAAATAATAATACTACAGAGGACTCCAACAACCAGATCCCATTTCAATACTCCATAAAGAATACCATACAATATTTTAAATATTTACATCAAATACAAGAAAAAATGGAAAATGGAATTTTATTAGAAAAAGACACACTATATCAAAAGTGCCAAAATATTTTTTTAACTTCCCAAATAAAAAAAGAAGAAGATATAGACCAATACCATAGCCTCCAACAACTATTTCAAACATGGATGATAGATATTGCCAAAGAACCAACAATCCATGAAAAGAAAAAAAGGTTATTCCTAGAGCTTCCTAAAATGTTAAAAATTAAAACAGAAATCAGTATATTAGGGCAAAAGGTGACCCTATATTATATAAATCAAATGCCATTAAATGAATTGAAGGATATAATTCCAAAAGGAAAAAGAGAAAAAATCCCCATTCCATTTCTTGAAAATATTCTTAAACTTAAAAACATGTATCAACAAAGAATTCCTTATAATAAAACAGAACTATATCAACAGACTTATAGTCAATATAAGTCAAGAATCAAAGAGACGATAGATCATTATGACAAAT
>JAAWDC010000133.1 GCA_022793565.1 Bacilli bacterium | reverse complement strand
GTGGAGAAGTAAAGTGCTGCTTAGTTTCAAGTTCCTCTGTATGGAATTCTTTTTGTGTCATTAACACTTCTGGTAATATCTTATCAGTTGTAATAATCCCTATTTCTGTTGGTTTAAATTTCTTTTCCATTGTTTCTACGTATCCTCTTGCTTTAATCGTATCGATGATTGTTGCATATGTCGAGGGACGTCCAATTCCAAGTTTTTCTAAAGCGTCTATTAATTTTGCTTCACTATATCGTGCTGGTGGAGAAGTAAAGTGCTGCTTAGTTTCAAGTTCCTCTGTATGGAATTCTTTTTGTGTCATTAACACTTCTGGTAATATCTTATCCTCACTATCCTCATAATCCTGATATAATTTTAAATACCCATCAAAGATTAAAATTTGTCCATTACATTTAAATTGGTACTCATTATTTTCTAGTACTACAGTCGTAGCTTTTACTTTAGCATCACTCATTAAAGAAGCAAGTGCTCTTGTATAAATAAAACGATACAATTTATATTCATCAGGAGTTAAGTATGGCTTCATCTCTTGTGGAGTTCGATTGATGCTAGTTGGACGAATGGCTTCATGGGCGTCTTGTACATTATCACTTTTCTTAGATGTTTTCACATATCCTACATAATCCTTCCCATATTCTTGATAAAGATATGCTTGAGAGGATTTTACAAATTCATCACTCAAACGAATAGAGTCTGTTCTCATATAGGAGATCAGTCCAACTGTTTCGTTTCCTAAGTCAATTCCTTCATATAACTTCTGAGCAATGCTCATTGTTTTCTTAGCCGTGAATCCTAATTTGGTAGAAGCTTCTTGTTGTAATGTAGAAGTAATAAATGGTGTTTTGGCACGTTTCTTTTTTTCTTTTTCTTCAATACTTATCACTGTATATTTTGTTTCAAGTTTTTCTAATACGTGCTCTACTTCTTCTTTCGTTTTTAACTCTAATTTCTCTTTTTTATATTGGAATAACTCTGCTTGGAAGTTTTCAAATATAGCATTTACTGTCCAGTATTCTTCTGGAATAAAAGCTTCAATTTCTCTTTCACGATCGACAATCAACTTTAGCGCAACACTCTGTACTCTACCAGCTGATTTACCTCCAGTTTTTGACTGCATTAATTTGCTTAAGCGAAATCCAATAATTCGGTCTAGAATTCTTCTTGTTTCTTGGCTATGTACTAGATCTTCATCAATTTTGCGAGGAGAATCAAATGCTTCTAGTACTTTATCTTTGGTAATTTCATGAAATAATACACGCTCATAGTTTTTTTCTTTGATTCCAAGAGCTTCTTTTAAATGCCAAGAGATTGCTTCTCCTTCACGGTCGGGGTCGGTTGCAAGATATACTTTATTTGCTTCTTTCACTTCTTTTTTTAGTTCTTGTACTAATTTTTTCTTTCCGCTAATTAAAATATAACTCGGTTCAAAATGATTCTCAACATCGACTCCTAGTCCATATTTTCCTGTTGTCGCAAGATCTCTGATGTGTCCCTTTGAAGAAACTACTTTATACCCTTTTCCTAGATATTTTTCAATTGTCTTACTTTTACTTGGGGACTCCACAATTACTAAATTTTCTGCCACCATTAACACTTCCTTCATTCTTTTCATTTATACTAATTATTTTCCTCTTTGTCAATAATTATTCTTCTATAACTAAATTATACCAATTTTTTTGACACTACAACCATTTAAAAAAAGATGGGTTATTTTCTAGTAAATTCTTTTTGAGATATTTTGAAACACATCCTTTATAAAGAACGTTGTTTACTTGAATCATCTCTACTCATAATCTCATTCATTTCTCTAGATTCCACTTCTTCGTTTGTTGTTTCAATTTTTTCTCGCCAGACCACTTCTTTCAATGCTATTTTATTATAAGATCCAAGTAGTGTAAACAAAAAATACTAGAGAGTCATTCTAGTATTTTTATTCTTTTTTAGAAATTCCTGTTTTGTAAGAAAACGGGAATATCATCATCTCCATCATCATCGTCATCGAAATCTTCAATTACTTCAATTTCCCTTGGTTGGCTACTACGACGATTGTTTTGAACGTTATTATAAAGTGGATCTTTCTGTGCTATAGTACCAGTTTTTTCAAAACCAGTTGCGATTACAGTAACGATAATTTCATCTGTTAGATTCTCATTAATTACAGAACCAAAGATTGTATTGATATCTGTATTGGCTGCTGCTCTTACTACTTCGGCTGCTTGCTCTGCTTCAAACAAAGTTAAATTTACACCACCTGTAACATTAATAATCGCATTGGTTGCACCAGAGATGCTTGTCTCTAATAAAGGTGATGAAACCGCTTGTTTCGCTGCCTCGATTGCTCGGTCTTCTCCCATTCCAATACCAATTCCGATGATTGCATTTCCTGAGTTTTGCATTACGGCTTTTACATCTGCAAAGTCTAGGTTTACAAGTCCCACAACGGCAATCAAATCAGAAATTGATTGAACACCACGACGGAGAACATTATCTACTTCTTTAAATGCTTCAATCATTGGTGTTGTTTTATCGATGATTTCTCTTAGACGATCGTTAGGAATTACAATTAGAGTATCTACATGTTTTTTTAATTCATCGATTCCTCTTAAAGCGTTATCCATTCTACGCTTTCCTTCAAAACCAAATGGTTTAGTTACAATTGCCACTGTTAAAGCACCAAGAGTTTGAGCAATTTCTGCAACAACTGGGGAAGCACCTGTACCAGTTCCACCTCCCATACCACAAGTTACAAAAATCATATCCGCTCCTTGTAGTGCATCTTCTATTTCTTTTTTTGATTCTACTGCTGCTTCTTTCCCTACTTCTGGATTTCCACCAGCACCTAACCCATCTTTTCCAATTTGTAATTTTATGTCTGCTTGTGAATTATTTAGTACTTGCAAATCAGTATTTGCAACAATAAATTCTACTCCTTTCACACCAGACTCTATCATTCGGTTTACTGCGTTACAACCACCGCCACCGATACCAATTACTTTTATCTTTGCTAGTTGATCCATCTCTAATCCATTTAACATATAAAATCCTCCCTAATCTCAAGAAAAATACCCAAATACTTTTTGAATTATGCTATCATTGGTTGTCCCTGATACTTTTCCATTTGTTGATACTAAATCTTCTGCTTGACTTTCATTAAACATCGAATAAGTCTTCCCTCTAGATTCTAATTTATAATAAAAATACTTAATCATACCAAAGGCACTAGAATACATATTATTTCTTACACCCATCGTTGTAATATCAAGAGTTGTTGCCCTTCGGTCAAAAACATTTTCTACAACATACTGAAAACCAGCCAACTCACTGATTCCCCCAGTTATTATTATATAACTTATTTCACGGTTTGTTAAGAGATTTATTTGCTTTTTCGCAAGTTTTAAAAGTTCTACAATTTTATTTTCTACTAGTTCTGAAATTTCTAATTGTCCGATTTTTACCTTCTCTTGATTCTTGTTCATGACTTCAACATAATCTGAAGCATCG
>JAAWDC010000132.1 GCA_022793565.1 Bacilli bacterium | reverse complement strand
GCTGTTCTTCACTACACAATTAATAATTTAACATCGAACCATATTTTAATTTTTTCACCCAATAAGATCTTTCCCGAATACATTTCCAATGTATTACCAGAACTTGGAGAAGATAATACTTTACAATGTACGTTTGACAGTTTTTTAGAAGAAAATATCACAGAATTCCGTCATGTAGAAGAATTCTCAAAATTCATAGAGAGATACTATAAAAAGCAAAATATTAACGACGAATGGATCGCTTATAAGCAAAGTAATCAAGTAATGATTGATTTAGATCAATACGTAAAGGAGCTAGAGAAGAATGCGCGATTTATAGATGACTTAACCTTTGAACGAAAATTCTTCACCAAAGATGAACTGAATCATCTTTTAAACAGATATCATCATTTTCGCCTATTTGAGAAGATTTCTGCTGTTGCACATAAAATCTGTGATTATAACTACGACGGAAAGTATGGAAAGGTAAGAAATATTACTTCTAAACTATATAAAATACTATCAGTTCCCCATGATTATCAGAAAATTTATAAAGATTTTTATAGAACAAAGATTTTCCAAGATAGTTATAAAGGAAAGATTACAGAAAAAGAAATTGACGGTCTTTTAAAAAACAAGAAACAATTAGCTTATGAAGATGCTTGTCTTTTTGCCTACTTAAAAGGAAAATTAGAAGGGTTCGAATACAGAGGATTAATTAAACAAGTAGTAATAGATGAAGCTCAAGACTACAATAAACTACAATACTGTATAATCAAAAATATTTTTCCGAAAAGTAGTTTTACCATTTTAGGAGATGTAAACCAAACAATTAACCCATATTATAAATATGAAAGTCTATCAGAATTAAGTGATATTTTTGGACAAGATACTCAATACTTAGAGCTAAAGAAAACTTACCGTTCTAGTGAAGAAATTATTGAGTTTACAAATAAAATATTAAATTTAGACCATATACAAGCAATAAGAAAGAAAAATAATCATCCAGTATTATTGAGAAGAGAAGAAAATATTATAGAACAATTAAAAAATGAAATTCACCGATTAAGAAGAACTAGCAAATCTATCGCAATCATTACCAAAACAGATGAAGAAGCCACAACTCTTTTTGAGAAATTAATCGAAGTATTACCAGAGATTAGTTTATTAGATTCTAAAACAGAACATTTCAATCGAAACTTAGTTCTAGTCTCATCCTACATTGCCAAAGGATTGGAATTTGACTCTGTAATACTATATACTTTTTTAGAAAATCAATATACTGAAAAAGAAAAATACTTATATTACGTAGCATGTACAAGAGCTCAACATCAACTAGTTGTCTATAACCAAATTTAAATAGAAACAATTGTAATTTCATATGAAAAAAAGTATAATAAATATAAAATAGGGAGGGATATAAATGAAAAAAGATAAGAATGCAAATTCTACAGAAGAAGAAACTCAAAAAAATGAAAAGAAAGATCTAGAACGATCTATAGAGAGAAAAAAGAAAATAATTCTCTATATATTAATTATACTTCTTACAGTCATAGTAATTTGTTTTTACTTTTTAACTAGTAAATATATGGAAAATAAAAAGCCAGATTCAGAGAATGTGATTGAGTATATGGAAAAACTAGGAAAAGAGTTTTATGAAAGTTACTATTATCCACAGTTAGGTGAATTAAAGAAAAATGGTATGATCGAAGATATCCCAATATTCCTAAAAAATTTTACAGATACTGGAATATCAGTATCCCTAAAAAAAGTAATAGATTTGCACTTTCGAACAGAGGAATCTATAAATAAAACCCTTGAAAAATACAAGTGCGATTTTTCAAAGACGCAATTTATAATATATCCACAAGAACCATATGAAAAGAAATCATATAAGATAGAACCACAAATTGTTTGTGAAAAAATAAATCTAGAAAAGTAGATATAAAAATATAACTACTTTTTTAATTAAAAGTATTTTAAAAAAATTGTTTATCAAACAAAGAGACTTCAGAAAGATAATAGGAAATCAAAAGAAAATTTATACATAAATATTGTATCAAAAATACTATAATTCCTTGAAAAAAAAGAAATATATATTATAATAATTAGCAATGAAAACGAGGGGATGTAGAAAAATGAAAAAGTTACAATTTTATACTACGGTATTTGGTTTAGTAGGAGGAATCTCCTTAACAGGAAATATATATTTTTTAAAAAAGGATCGAGAAAATGATCAACGACAATCTCAATTAGAGTATGAATTGAAAAAAAATGAATATGAGATGTTTAAATTAAAAGAATTAGAAGAAATAAATTCAGTTAGTGACCTAAGTGACTACTTTTCTGGAAAATTAAACTTCTATTGGGATTCATATGCTTGGATGCTAAACACATTTTTAAGTCCTCAGTTAGTGATTCAAAGACCAGAGAATGCTTACGGAAATTTAGAGATCACGGATGCTATGTACGAAAAAATTAATTATATACTATCAAAATATCATTTTAAATCATTAAGATTTAGAAACTTAGGAAGTGAATTTGATATATCAAAATTAGATATCCTAAAAACAGAATTTGATCCCTACGGAGATCCATATCTTGAGCTTGAAGAGGTTGTAACCGAAAACTGCCAAAAAGGATTTAACTATGAAATCCTCTCAGTTTTATGGAATGCAGATATAAAAATATCACACTGTGAATGGAGTGAGTCCCTAGAAAAATGGTTAAAGCAGGCAAACTTAAGGAATAAAAGCATTGAAATTTATAGTGATGAAACAGCGAAATATTTAAATTATTTAACAGAGATAAATCAGGAAATAGGAACACTAATAGTAATTTCTAATGCTAACGAAGAACATTTAAAATTACTCTCTAAAATAGACGCTAAAAAAGTCGTAATTGATAGCAGAAGCTATTATCAAGAAAATCTAAATTTTGATTTAGTATTAAATGAGAATACAGAAGAAATACAATTATCATTTATCAACTATGACGGAGTAGTTGACGATCCAAATAGGTTAGGAAATATTAAGATCACTTCTTCAAACCCTAATATAAAGGTATCTATTTTGAGTAAACCAGATATGTTATCTCATGCCAATTCAATCACTTATATAACGGAAGATACAAAGCTAGATCTTCCAGAAAACAGCATAGTATCTGTCTCTAGAATCAATTATATGTATCAAGGAGAAAGATGTACATTATACGGAAAAATTGACTACCAAAAGGGAGAAGAAATAGAGGAAATGATAAAACCACTTGTTGAAGAGACTATTCAAAAAAAGATTGGACAAAAATAATTAACTTTTATAAAAAATAGCTAAAAATCTTTAGCTATTTTTAATTGCATCAAAGAATAGCTATTTTTTGAACAAAGCATATATTATCATAAGGAGGGAACTATGAATTTTGACTATTGCTTTGGTAATCAATGTTATAAATACTTTGATACTAATGGATTACAAATAAAAGAATATCAGATTATGGCCCCAGAACAACATCAAAGAAGACAACCTGGTATGGAATATTTAATGACTCCACAACCAATATTTGATAATCCCAGTTATAAAGGTAGTGGAAAGTTAAAAGATAAAGTAATTATTATAACTGGAGGAGATAGTGGATTAGGAAGAGCAGCAGCAATTGCCTTTGTAAAAGAAGGGGCAAAAGTAGTAATACCATATTATGATGAACACGAAGATGCGCAATTTACTAAAAATTATATTCAATCACTAGGTGGGGAATGTCTACTACTATCAGGAGATATCAGTGATCAAGATTTTTGTAAATACATTGTGAAAGAGACAAAAAAAAGATTTGGTAAAATTGATGTACTAGTAAACAATGCAGGAGTACAATATCAACAGGATAGTTTAGAGACAATTAGCAGCGAGCAATTTGACCGAACGATGAAAGTGAATGTATATGGTATGTTCTATTTAACTAAAGAAGTATTACCACATTTAACATCAGGATCTTCTATTATTAATCTAAGTTCTGTGACTACTTTCTATGGAGACCCACAACTAATAGATTATGTCACGACAAAGGGAGCCATTGTAGGATTTACAAGAGCTCTTGCGAGAAATTTAGCATTAAAAAATATAAGGGTAAACGCGATAGCACCTGGATTTTTTTGGACACCTTTACAACCAGCT
>JAAWDC010000131.1 GCA_022793565.1 Bacilli bacterium | reverse complement strand
CTATTTCGAAGGCCATTCTTTTTGGAAGAACAATTTTTAAAAGTATTCGGAAGTTTATTATTTTTCAATTAACAGTGAATCTTTGTGCGATTAGTCTATCCATTATTGGACCATTCATTGGTATAGAGACTCCAGTTACTGTGATTCAAATGTTATGGATTAATATGATTATGGATACATTTGCGGGAATTGCTTTTGCATATGAGCCACCACTTTTAGAGTATATGAAAGAAAAACCAAAACGGAAGGATGAAGCAATTATGAATCGTTATATGCTTCATGAAATTCTTTTTACAGGGACATATTCTGCACTTCTTTGTGTCATTTTTTTAAAGAATCCTTGGATTGGTCATTTCTTTCGATCAGATCCGAATCAAAAGTATTTAATGACTGCATTTTTTGGATTATTTATTTTTATGGGAATTTTCAATTGTTTTAATGCCAGAACAGAGAGATTAAATTTGATTTCTAATATTTGGTGGAATCGGGCTTTTCTTATTATTATTGGATTTATTGTCATTGTTCAATTACTTTTAATATATTTTGGAGGATCTTTATTCCGTACTTTTGGTCTAACTGTTCAGGAACTTTTATTTATGCTTTTATTAGCTAGTACAGTCATTCCTGTTGACTGGATTCGTAAAATTTATTTAAAGAAGACTTCTCATGCGATTGGTGTATAAATTGACAAACTATGGAAATGTGTTATAATATGTGCTGTGAAGGGGGCTACAAGAATGAATCAAGTTAATTTGGATTTTTGTTTGCGGGCTATGGGATTAGACTCATTAAAGGAAACTAAAGAGCGAAGAGCTCAGATAGAAGAAGAGAAAAGTTTTTTTGATGGGGTTTCTTTTGATCAATGCTTAAAAGAACCTTATAGCTATATTTTGACTTTCCGTGAGGAACTTCAAGATTGTCGATATATTGAAAGAAATCATAAATTATCTTTGGAACTGAAGAAAGATAAGATAGTTGCACATTATATATTAATAGAAGAATTTAAACAAGTTTTTCCTACAGCAGATGTAGAAGGTTTTAGACGGGAGATTCATCGATCTGATATTATTGCTGAGTTTATGCCTTTAGAAGAAGATGGATTAGTTGTTTATGAAATTGGAGAGATGAGGCAAGAAATGGTAGAAGATGAGAATAGAGGAAATCACAGATTTATTCGATCTATTCAAACTTTAATGGATATTGATTTAGATCATAGGAATTTAATTATGGAGGACTTTTCTACTTCTTTAGAAACGAATAAAAAGAAGAAGATGCAAATTTAATTGTGTTAGATCTTTTGTAAAATCAATGATAGAAAATCATTGATTTTTTTGTTTTATTGACTTAGAATCTTTCGGAGTAATTGGTTTACAAATCTTATTTGTTCTGTTATAATTATTCTGATAAAGTGTAATCAAATGCGAGGGGTGTCCTGTATGAGTAAGAAGATTTTGAATAGTTTTTTATTTTTGTTTTTTATAGGTTTTATGTTCAATCCAACTCCTGTTTTGGCTGCTGGAGATTGTAATAAAGCGGTAGATACTTCTAGATGGGTTTTTGATCATACAGAATCTGTTGGAGCGGATGATATGCTTGAAGTAGAGACTGCAGGTATATTGAAAAAAGTATGTTGTGAGCTTGGATCAGGGACAACAAAACGGTATTCTTGTGATCATTATGCACCAACGAAGCAAGAACAAGCAAATGCAAAGGTTGAAGGAAGCGAGGAACTTACAGATATTCCTTGTGATTTAAGTGATGGGACTTGGACTTTTCAAAAAAGTTATACTGCGCCAAGTAATCAGAGTACCACTACTAAAGATAGCAAAATTTGTTGTAAGGGAAATGGGTTAGCAAATGGAGCGGAGACTTTTCGTTGTAATTCGTATTTAGGATCAAAAAAGGAAGAAGAAGCAACACCAGCACCTACTTTTAAACCTTACGAAAAAGGAGATGCGATTGGATCTAACTGTGGAGTGATTTCTGATTTGATTCCTTACATTCAAGAATTATATAATTTTTTTAAGATTGCTTTACCTATTGCTTTGATCATTTTTGGAGTTATGGATTTTATGGCACCAATTTTATCTAATGATAAGGATGCTTTAACAAAGGCTACTGTGAAGTTTATTAAACGTTGTATTATTTTGGTTGCCTTTTTCTTCGTTCCAGTTATTTTGAAATATCTTTTAGGGGTATATAGTGAGATCACTGGAAAGGATGCAACCTTATGTGGTTTGGTCAATATATGGTTACAGAACTGGAGGTAATCTAGATGCAAATGAGTAATTTTTTATTTACTGCAGCTGCGGAAATGGGACGAGATTTTATTGTAACTCGTGTTCGAGAAGTAGTTGCTGCCATTTTGGCTTCCCTTTATTTTTTGATCGGTGGGATCTTAGAAATTGTTTTTTCAGTGGCTCGCTTAGATGATATTCCAATGATGAAAGAGATGTATCAAGGAATTCAGGACCGATTTTATGTAATTATTGGTGTTTTTATGCTTTTTAAAGTAACAGTTTCTATGATTACTTATTTTGCAAATCCAGATAAAATTACAGATAAGGAAATGGGAACAGGGAAATTAATTACACGAATTATTACAGTGTTATTATTATTAATTTTTGTTCCACAGTATGTATTTCCTAAATTGACGGAGGTTCAATTACCACTTTTAAATACACTTGGAAAAATTGTTTTAGATTCAGATGTTGCGATGGATCAAACGCATGCTCGTACTGCTGGTCAGACGCTAGCAACAACTATTTATGGCGGCTTTTTTGAACCAGAGGCAGAGTGTGGTGGTGATACAGATGTCACTGATAATATTTTTGATACTGCTGTTTCTCTTGCGGGAGAGCCTTGTGATAACTCTAAGAAAGTGTACAAGTATAAATTTAATTTTATCGGTGCGTTATTTTGTGTCATTCCTATTTTAGTATTATTGATTATTATTGGTGTACAGGTAGCAATTCGGGCATTTAAGTTAATTGTATTAAAAATTATAGCGCCAATACCTATTATTAGTTATTTAGATCCAAAGTCGATGAAGGATGGAGGAAAGACTTCGGTATATGTAAAAATGTTTCTTACAGCATATTTAGATCTCTTTATTCATTTTGGTGTTTTGTATTTTGTTGTTGAATTAACAGCTAAATTGTATACTACAGACCTTATGGGATTAGGTGGAGCAACAGTACAACTCGTCGGACAAACTAAAGTCTTTGGAATGGTTTTTGTAATTATAGGATTTCTTCTATTTGCTTTTCAAGCACCAAAATATATTAAGAAAGCTCTTGGATTAAAGGATCAAGAATTTGGAGCTGGTCTTGCTGGAATGTTGACAGCTGGGGTTGCAACTGCTGGTGCTGTTGGTTCTGGAGTTGCTGGATTCAAAGCTTCTGCATCTGCTGGAGGACATTTAATTCATAATCTTGGGGCTGGAATTTCTAGTGCGATTAGTGGTGCTAATGCTGCTTATCGAGGGGCTGGAGATAAAGGCGATGTTATGGCTGGACTTCGTGCAGTAAATGAGAAAAATGCTCAGTTAAGAGCTAATCGTGCTGCTGGTGTTACTGGATCAGGTGCTTTGTTAAGCGGTATACAAAGTGTGTTTACTGGTCAAACACAGGCCGATATTTTAGAGGGTAGAATTAAGGATCAACAGGACTTTAGTAAAGCAATTGACGCAGTTAGTAATCGTGCTAAATCTGAAATGGTTAAGAAGACAGAAACTAGGGGTAGTATTACTAAAGGCGGAAATGAATTTGTTAATTATAAATCATTCTCTGCTGCAATGAATGCAGCAAAAAGTGCAGGACAGTCAGAATTTGATTATACTAGTTATACTAAAAGAAGAGATGCGGCTGGAAATGTTATGACCGATGCTCATGGAAACGCACTTTGGGATGAGACTACGCAAAGAATGTCTATGCAGGATGCTGAGATGAATATCGCTTGGATTGAGAAGGATAATACAAACGATTACTTAAGGCAAGCTATGAATGGTGGTATTGACGATATGGTAATGAGAAACTTAGTAGATGATGTAACAGCAAAAGGAAAATCTATTTCTGTTTCTAGTTTATCGACCTTTCAGGGAGCAGCTGGAGTTCAGGCAAATGCCGATCTTCAAGCAGCTGGTTATGTAGGTGGAATCAATAGTGCCGTTGGTGATAATTTTTCAATACCAGATTTAAATGCTTTAAAGAAAGTTAAAGATTATGTAGATATGGCTACAACCAATGATACTCGTGAGAATCAGAAAAACATTGCTAATAAAAATGTTTTCTATGGAAAATCAAATAAATAAAAAGGAGTGTGAACTAAATGTATTTAATCCCTGCCAACGCGAAACGAGGTCAATATATTTTTGGGCTCTTTCGACCTGTTGATTTAGTAATCTTCGGTATTGGTATTTTTACGACAGTAATTTTAGTAATGTTTATGCCAATGCAAGAAACGTGGGCGGCTGTTGTTTCGGTTACCCCTGCAATCGTTGCAGCTTTACTTGTAGCCCCTGTTGCATATTATCATAATGTTTTACAGTTATTGATAGAGATTTATGGGTACTTTACTAGTCGAAGAAAGTATGTATGGAAAGGTTGGTGTATACGTGATGAACGACAATGGGCAATGGACAGAAAATTGGATTAATATCCAATCAATCTCAAATGGGATGATTATTCTTCCTGATCAAACTAAAGTAAGTGGAGTTAAGATTACTCCTCGAAATATCTTTATTTTAGATGAGATTGCACAAAGTAATATTTTGATTGCACTTAAAAACTTTTATAATTTGATGGATTTTGAGTTTTGGTTAGTAGTGGCTGATCGTCCAGTAGATATTTCTATGTATTTGTCTACGCTTCAACTTCAATATCAAAAGCAGACGAATCCTGCAGTTCGTAAAATTATTAGTCAAGATATTCAAAAAGGAAATAGTTTTATGAATAATAACGTTGTAGATACTGAGTACTATATTTTATTTAAGGAAAAGAACCTTGAGATGCTTCAAAAGAAAGTTCGATTATTAATCAGTGGTTTGGCTCAAGCAGGATTAATTGCTAGACAGACAAGCAATGAGGATTTAAGGATTATTTTGGATAGTTTCTTAAATGGTGGAAGAAGTTTTAATTTTGGGACGGTGGCATTATGATGGGATTTCGTTCAGAGATTGCGCCAAAGGGATTACACTTTGGTCTTAGTGATTTTACAGTTAGTGATAAGTATGCAACGATTGTTACAGTGGTATCTTATCCAAAGACAATCTATCCAGGATTTTTAGCCTCTTTAACTAGTATGTCGGGAATTAAGGTGGTTGCCAAACATATTCCAGTTCCTTTTTCTATGATGTCTAAGATGTTAAATAAACAGATTGCTGATTTAAAAACTCGATATCAAGAAGAGAAGGATCAAACGATCAAAGAAAGAATACGTCTGGATTATGAATCTTTAGAGTCTTTTGTAACAATGCTTGCTAGTTCACAATCTAAAATTTTTGATTTTCAAATGCATATTATGATTTTGGCAGATTCTAAAGAAGAATTAGAGATGAAAAAAGTAAATATTAAGAATTATTTGGATGCTATGGAAATGAGAGGATTGTCTTTACGTTTTGAGCAAGAGAAAATTTTAAAATCGATTATTCCTATTTTCCCAGCCCAAGATATCGAACAAAGAATTGGTACTCCAATTCCAACACCAACTTTAGCTGCAATGTATCCATTTATTTTTGATAGTATTAAAGATCCAGGATTATCTACGTTACTTGGAGTTGATTTTTCAGGAGGAGTTATTTTATTTAACCAATTTGCTTATCAAACAAGAAAAGAGAATAATCGAAATAATGCCAATCTTATCATTTTAGGTACTTCTGGTTCTGGTAAATCAACGGCGGCAAAACTAATGCTTCGTTCTCATATTCGAAATGGATATCAAATTGTTGCGATCGATCCAGAAAACGAACTTTATGAGATGACTCGTTCTTATGGTGGTGAGAGCATTGATTTAGGTAAGGGTGGAGAATATGGAATGGTTAATCCGCTTCAGGTCGTTATTGATGCAGACGAAGATGAAATTAAAGAGGGATTGGGATATACTGTTTTAACACGTACATTACAATTTTTAAAAGGTTTTATGAAATACTATGATCCATCGATCGAGGAAGATGTTTTAACGATGTTTAGTGAAGTTGTTCAAGATACATATCGTCGTTTTGGTATTGACTTTAATAGTAATTTTTATAATTATCAACCAAATGATTTCCCAACATTTTCAGATGTTTATGCGACAATTAAGGGTCGTTTACTTTCAATGACTGAT
>JAAWDC010000130.1 GCA_022793565.1 Bacilli bacterium | reverse complement strand
GAATTGAATGACTAAAACGCTATAACATAGTAAAGTTGCAATCTGACGAATAACGATGAAAAAAAATATTGGAATTCTAATATTAAGTATATCAGTCTTGATTCTTTTAATAGCGGCATTATTTTTAAAAAACAATAATGAACAGTACATGAATACCAAAGAAGCAAAACAAATTGTAAGTCTCGTTCAAGAACAATATAAAAAAGAAAAGCAATGGAAGACAAAAGATTACTCAATCGAAAACCCTAATATAATCGTAAATCCTTATGGGAATTCACCCCTAACAGCACTCATTTTATTTGAAACAGAGAATGAAGTGAGCCCTAAGGTAATAGTGCAAGGAAAGGATGAACTATCGACATACAGTCATACGTTTAAAAAAAGTAAAAAACATTATCTATCAATTTATGGACTTTATGCCGAAAAAGAAAATACTGTAAGCATAGAGTATGAAGAGGAAGGAAATGTCATCCAAAAAGAACTAAAGATTAAAACGGACAAGCTTCCAGAAGATATGATTCTACCAACAGATGTGAAATCAAACAAAAAAAAGTTGACCAATGATCTTTATTTCTACACGCCATCAAGTATCGGGTATACATGTGCTTATGATGTGAATGGAGATGTTCGTTGGTATCTAAACAACTACGCATTATGGAAAATAGATAGACTGGAAAATGGGCATTTACTAGTAAGCACAGAACGCTTAATTAATAGTCCATATTATATGACAGGTCTATATGAAATGGACTTACTTGGAAAGATATATACCGAATTTAATCTAGAAGGGGGATATCACCATGACTATTATGAAATGGAAAATGGCAATCTCCTAGTAGCAAGTGATGACTTTAATAATGAAGATGGTACAGTCGAAGATTATATTGTAGAACTAGATCGAACAACAGGAAAGATCATAAAAACATTCGATTTAAAAGATATATTAAACATGGAAGATGGAAAAAGTGAAAACTGGATATCTTATGATTGGTTTCATAATAATTCTGTCTGGTATGACAAAAAAACAAATTCTATAACCTTATCTGGTCGTCACCAAGATGCTGTAATCAATGTTGATTATAAAAGTGGAAAATTAAACTGGATTCTTGGAGATTCTACCAACTGGAGTAAAGAATATCAGAAATATTTTTTCAAGCCAATAGGTGATAATTTCGAATGGCAGTGGAGTCAACACGCTGCAATGATTACTCCAGAAGGATATGTATTTTTACTAGATAATGGAAATAATAAGTCAAAAATCAAAGAGGAATATGTAAGTGCTGAAAATAGTTATACTCGTGGAGTAATGTATAAAATTGATACAAAAAATATGACCATCGAGCAAGTATGGGAATATGGGAAAGAGCGAGGAAGTGAATTTTATTCTCCTTATATTTCTGATGTTGACTATCTAAAAGAAAATCATTATATTGTACATTCTGGTGGAATTGTTTACGTAGATGGAAAAAACTTTAATCAACCCGCGGGATTTGGGAAAGATGCCACTTTAGTTTCTGATACAGTAGAACTGCTCGATGATGAAATCATATTTGAACTAAAACTACCTACTAATACTTATCGAGTAGAGAAAATGAGTTTATATAATGAAAAAGAAGAGTTCAAATTAGGAGAAGCAAAGAGACTAGGATCACTAGGACAGACAGAATTAGAAAAACAAAAGTTTAGCCCATTCTTATCTGTCAAGGAAATGGATAAAGAATATAAATCTCATAATATTGAAATTACAAAAGAAATAGATCGCTTAGTTGTAAAAGGAAAATTTCAAAGAAAGACGGAAGTGAAGATAGTCCTTTATCGTAATATGAACTTGAAGTATTATGATATTATTGTAAGTAAGAAACCATACACAGCTTTATGTGTCGACTTATTTACTGAAGAAGAAGATAAAGAAGGAATTAATGTAACAAAATATATTAATGAAGCAGGACTTATTGGAAAGTATTCCATCTATATTGAAATTGACGGAATCCTTTACAATACTGAGGAATATGTGGAGTTTTAAATGAAATTTAAAAAAGAAGTAATTATAATTTTAATGATAGGAATAGTCCTATGCGGAGGGTTCTATCTAGGAAGTAAGGCCTATAAAAACTACCAAGAGCAGAATCAAGAAGCGATAGTATTAAAAGATGCTACTTTGGATACAATTGATCAAGAGGCCGATAAAGTAAATATATACGTCTTCTGGGGAGATGGGTGTCCTCACTGCGAAGAACTATTTGAATTCTTAGATAATAATAAGAAAAAGTATGGGAAATATTTTAATGCTTATGGATTTGAAGTTTGGTATAACGATGAGAATGGGAAACTATTAGATCAAATTAAGGAAGAACTTGGAGAGGAGACTGGAAGTAGAGGGGTGCCATACTTTATCATTGGAGATAAAGCAATGTCAGGATTTGATGGAAGTATGAAAAAAGAGATAGAAGATCTAATTCTCTCTAAGTATAAGACACGTAAGGACATAAAGAAATTCAAGAGTTTAGAAAATGGAGTAGATTTGAAGAAAAAGTAAAATCTATTCTTTTTTAAATGATTTCAAAGAAAACACAAATAGTAGAAAAATAGGATGTTATGATATAATAAATGAAACTATCATAAAACCAAAGAAAAAGATAAAAACATAAGAAAGATACGACAAAAAACGACAATAAAATACACTTTTCCTTGCTTTTTTAAGGATTATATGATATTATAGTGCCAACTTTAGGGGGAGTGGTTATGAATGGAGCTAGTATTGGAATAGAAAATAAAGAAAAAGAAATGACTTTAGACATAAAAAAAGATTATTTGATATATCCAATTATAAAAAGAATATTCGACGTTTTAGTATCTATAGTATCTCTTATTATTTTAAGCCCCATATTTTTATTAATCATCTTAGCAATTAAAATGGAATCTAAGGGGAGTGCTTTTTATAAGCATAAACGAATTGGAAAAAATGGACAAACTATTTATCTATACAAATTTAGAAGTATGTATTCCGATTCTAAAGAAAAATTAGAAGAGATGTTAAAAGATCCAAAAATAAGAAAAGAATGGGAAGAAAACTTCAAATTAGAAAATGATCCAAGGATTACAATAGTAGGCAAAATTTTAAGAAGATCATCTTTAGATGAATTGCCACAGTTACTAAATATTCTAAATGGGGATATGAGCCTAGTTGGTCCAAGACCAGTAATCGACAGTGAAATAGAAAAGTATGGAAACGAAAAAGATAAATTCTTGAGTGTTACACCTGGACTTACTGGATGGTGGGCTTGTAACGGAAGAAGTTGTACCAGCTATGAAGATAGGAAAAAATTAGAACTATATTATATAGATCATAGAGGGATACTTCTAGATTTAAAAATCATTGGAAAAACATTTATTAGTGTAATTCAAAAAAATGGAGCAAAATAAAGAATAAGAAGAATAAAAGGGTACCAAAAACAAAGAGGTTGAATGCAAAGTAGCAAGGTATTTCGCATTTGACCTTTTTATATAGGAATATAATTTCATACGAAAAGGTTATTGCCAAAATTTAGAGATTTGTATATATTTAAGAAAGTTGGTGGAAGAAGATGAAAATTAAGAGAAATAGCTTTACTACATTTATATTAAATGCTATTCTTACTAGCATTATAGCAATTGTTATTCTAGTTTTACCAAATACATATGAAACTTTATCAATAATTGGATATTGTATTATTCTATTATGTATTATCCTATATCTAAAACATAGAAAAGCAGAGAGATTAACCTTTTTAGTAGGAATTTTAATCGTCATCAGTTTTTGCTTTGCTATTTCAGTATGTTTAAATCCATATAGTACAGCATTTAATTGGCAAGTATCCTTGATAGATACAAAAGCCAATATAATTAATGCGAAGAATTTTTTACTACTTATGTATATATTTACAATATTCATCAAAAAAGATAAGAGCATAGATACATTAGAACCAGTTCGCTATAATAATAATTTTCTAATTTTTACTGTAGGATTTATTATTTTAATATTAGCATTTTATTATGGGATTGATAAGTCTATAATTGGTGTATACTCCTCAAATACAAATCCACTATATGAGTATGCACTTGTTGTCTATCTATTTTGCTGGCTATATTTTGATAAGAAATGGGCTCATGGTGCACTACTTGTATATGCAATATTATACTGTGGTCAAGCTATACTTTATGGAGATCGTTCCTCTTGTTTCCCAATGATTTTGTTAAATATGCTCTTACTATGGAAACGTGGCTATAATATGAAATATATTACTCTAATAGGAATTGGTGGAATTTTCTTTGGAAATGCTATTGATATATTCAGAAATAGTGGTACGTTATTTTCTTTAGATGTCATTAAAGAAGTTTTAGATAGGGGATTATTTGTAAATACCATATCATATTCGTTTTATGGTGGTACTCAAATATTAAGATATGGATTCAATACAGTAAATAACATCTCTCACTTTTTCTCATATTTGGCAGCACTATTTCTAGGAGGCGGTTCTGATGTTACGCTAACTGTGATTGCCAATGCAAATGGCTTCGTAAATAAAGGTGGAGGAATGTCACACATATATTTCTATTACTGGTTTGGATATTTAGGAACAATAGTATTTGGACTTATCATAGCCAAAATAATAAATTATGCATGCAATCATCAGAATAAAATAGCAAATATCCTACAGATAATGATTATTATCTTCTTATTTAGATGGTTTTTATATTATCCAATTACCTTTTTTAGAACAGCAATAATAATACCTGCCATACTGTATGTCTTATGTGAACTATTCAGTAATGGGATCAAAAATAGAAGGAAGGGTTAAATTATGAAAAAGAAATTATATATTCATGGCTCATTTATGAACGACAATTATGGAGATTTTTTACTATATTATATAGCAGAAAACATTTGTAAAAGGTATTCTGATAGTATCGAATCTTTCTCTTCAGCAGTTGACCCATCTTATACTGATTACTGTTCTGTAATCAGAAAACCAAAGCATTATTCCATCTTTCAATCAGATCTTGTCCTATTCGCAGGTGGTGGATATTTTGGAGAGCCCAACAAAAGAAAAATATACTGGAATTTAAGATGCTTAGTCAAACATTTAATCCCAGCATACTTTATTTGTAATAGAAAGATTCCGTATGCTATTATTGGGGTTGAGACAGGACCACTAAGTTTTAAGATATCAAAAATAATATTAAAAAAAGTATGTAATCATGCCAAAGTACTATCTGTTCGAAATATAGAGTCTAAACAGTTTTTAGAAAGTATAGGAGTAAAAAACAAAATAGAGGTTTATCCAGATTGGATTATGGGAATAGAACCATCACTTTTGATCAATCATGAAACTAACGTAAATCAAATTTTTAATGATATTCCTAAAAAATGCAAAGTACTTTTTGTACATTTGACAACTAGAATGAATGAGGGAAAAAATAATGTAATTGAAGATCTAAAAGAATACTTCCAACAAGAAAATGATGTATATTTGCTTTTTGGATGTGATCAAAAAACAAATACACAGTATCTTCGGGCTTCAGAATTGGCAAATGATTTTCCAAAAGATAGATGCAAAGTCTTAGCATACAATAGTCCTTGGGAATTATCATCAGTCTTAAATCAAGTAGATGCGGTACTTACCGATAAACTCCATGTTGGAATCGTAGCGACGCTTTTTCAAAAAGAAGTAGTCTCAGTAGCTAGTCATAAAAAGACTTTAAAATTTTATCGCTATATCGATCGTGAAGAATGGACTCAATATATTTTAGATGTGAAACGTGGGGATACTTTGAAAAAGTTAAATAGACTTACGTATAAACCTATTAAAGTAAATAACGAATTTCTTTTAAAAGCACAGTATAATGAAAAGTTATTATGTGAATTTTTAAATTCATATGGAAGTGAATGATAATATGAAAAAGTTAAAAGAAAATTTTATATATAATGTTTTCTATCAAATATTAGCCCTGTTAATTCCATTTATCACGATTCCATATGCCTCAAGAATATTGGGAGTAAATGGAATTGGGGAATACTCCTACACATACTCCATTGTTTACTACTTTATGATTATTGGACTATTAGGTATTACAAACTATGGAAGTCGAGAGATTGCTAAAGTAAGAGATAATAAAAAGTTAATGAATTATAAATTTTGTAGTATTTATTATATGCAATTACT
>JAAWDC010000129.1 GCA_022793565.1 Bacilli bacterium | reverse complement strand
TATTTGATCTTAAGTTTTGGGACAATGGCTTGGCATATTACTTGGATTTTATGGGTTGTGTACCGATTGCTTTTAGAAATCGTGAAACTGTTCTTTTTGTTACGAGGGATGAATTATGAAGAATAAAAGATCGATTATTTTACTAATTATATTACTTGTTCTTTGCTGTTGTTGTTTGTTATCATTTATGTTTTTTGCTCTCCGAGGGAAATTTCGTTTTTCTGGATTTAGTTTATATCAAACGGTTAGTAATCAGTTGGTCGTCGATGAAGTTTACCCTGATGATTTTGAGAAAGTTGATGTTTTGATTGGATCTGGAGATGTTTTTATCCGTGAGTCTGTGGATGATCAAGTACATGTACGTATTTATAGTGATCGTTCAGATGTTCAGGTAACTACTGTGAATCGTAAACTTCAAGTTTCTATTCCCGAGAAAGATTGTTCTTTTTTCTGTTTTGAAAGAAGAATTTCGAAAGTAGAAATCGATTTACCGAAAGAATATTCTAAGGATATTCAGATAAGTAATTTGTATGGTGATATCGAAATTGGTGAATTTTTATCTGCAAGGATTGTAATTGAAGAAAAGTATGGTGATGTTTCTGTTCTAGGGGGAGATGTCGTTACTATTCAAAATGAGTTTGGTGATATTCGATTAGAGAAAGCACGGGATGCTAAGATTAGAGAATCTGCTGGAGAGGTAAATATAGGCACTGTTTTTGATGTTACTGTTACAAATAATTATGGGGATATACGTATTCAGAAAGTTGAAAATTATTTAGATATTAAAGAAGATTGTGGGGACGTTGAGATTGGTGAAGTCTTTTTAAAGAAAGATTCTTCTATCAAGAATTCTTATGGTAATATAGAAGTAGGATTTACAAATGAGATTTTTATTCAGGGGAAGACAGATTTAGGAGATGTTCATATTAATCAAAATTATCCCAAAGCAGATGTCGTACTCAACTTGAAAAATAGTTGTGGTGATATTGAAGTAGACAATTAATGATTTTTGAGATAGGAAGGAAGCTTTTATAGTTTCTTTTCTTTTTTGTTCCTATTGTTTTTACTTCTTTTTTTTGCTTTTTTATGATAAAATAAGGTGGTAGAAAGAGGGGATTCTTATGAATTTGCCAGTTGTTGCTTTGGTTGGTCGTCCAAATGTTGGGAAAAGCACGTTATTTAATAAATTAGTTGGGAGCAAGATTTCTATTATTGAAGATACTCCAGGTGTAACTCGTGATCGAATTTATAGCGAAGCAAATTATAAGGATTATTGTTTTTCCATCATTGATACAGGTGGTATTGATGTTAGTGGAGAACTTTTTAACGACGAGATTAAAATTCAGGCTTCTATCGCTATTGAAGAAAGTGATGTTGTTGTTTTTGTTGTAGATGGAAAAGAGGGACTTACAGAGAATGATCGTGTTGCACGTGATATGCTTAGAAAGTCTGGAAAACGAATAGTTGTTGCCATTAACAAAGTAGATAATAAGCTTTCTCAGGAACACATCTATGATTTTTATGAACTGGGATTTGATGAATATATTCCAATTTCTGCAGAACATAATATTGGGATATACGAGTTACTCGATTCTATTACGAGAGATTTTTCGAAAAAGGAAATTCTAGAAGAAGATGATCGTTTAAAATTTTCAGTAATTGGGCGTCCGAATGTTGGAAAAAGTAGTTTGATTAATGCTTTAGTTAATGAGGAAAGAGTAATTGTCAGTAATACAGCAGGTACTACAAGAGATGCTATCGATACAGTCTTTAAATATAACAAAGAAGAATTTGTATTGATTGATACTGCGGGAATGAGGAAGCAAGGAAAGATTTATGAAACTATTGAAAAGTATAGTTTGCTTCGTAGTTTAAGGGCGATTGATCGTAGTGATGTATGTTTACTGGTTATTAATGCAGAAGAGGGAATTATCGAACATGATAAGCATATTGCGGGATATGCTTTAGAGCGTGGAAAAGGAATTATTTTGGTCGTAAACAAATGGGATAAAGTGGAAAATCCTAACATTAAGGAGTATACAGATTATGTTCGTCGAGAATTCCAATTTATTACTTATGCACCAATTGTCTTTTTGTCAGCACTTACTAAAAAAAGAATCCATACATTGATGCCAGCGATTCTTACTGTATGTGAAAATGTAAAAAGAGAGATTTCAACTAGTGTATTAAATGATGTTATTCAGGATGCCTATCAATTAAATATTCCCCCTTCTTATAAAGGAAAGAGACTTAAAATTTATTTTGTGAGTCAAACAGGGAAGAAACCACCTAAATTTACTTTCCGTGTAAATAATAAAGGGCTAATTCATTTTTCATATGAGCGGTATTTGGAAAATAAACTGAGGGAAAATTTTGAATTAGAGGGAACACCCATTGTTTTACAATTTAAAAATAAAACAGATGAATAGTTTAGTAATTAAGTATTTACAATATATTTGTAAAATATCTGATTTTTATTAAAAGTGCCATAGTTTTAATAAAAAAGAGAGTATACTATACTTAAAGTGAGAAAAATGAGGTGATGGTATGGGACTCGGTTGGTTTTTAGATCGGAAAGATCCAAAGACAGAATTAGAGGGGCTTGATCAGGCACAAAAAATTTTAGATGAAAGATATCAGCGACATCAAGTTCCAGAGGAAGTTTATCGTAGACAATGCTTAGAATTTCAAAAGCGACGTGAGAAGTATGAAAAAAAGCTTGGAAAAAAGAAGTACGATATTTAAAACATTTTGAAAGCTCCTACATATATTAGAGTAGGAGGTTTTTTATGTTTGGAGATTCTTTTTTTAAAAAGGTAGAGAGTAAGTCTGGAGTGGATAAGGAAACGATTTTATCTCTTGCCTCTAAATTACAAAATTCTAATATGAAGGATGAGAAAGTACTTCGTGATTTGGTTCATGAAATTAGTAATTTGACTGGTAGGGAAGTTAGTAGTGAAAAAGAGGATAAGATTGTGAATGCTATTATAAAGGATAATGTGCCTGATGTTGATAAAATGATATAAAAAGCCATAAGAACAATTTGGTTCTTATGGTTTTTAAATGATAAAGCATTTCTCTTACTTATTGTAAGTAAATAAAAAATAATTTGATATTATGAATTAAAATTGTCGAGACTTTGATTGGATTTCAACGAATGAAAACTTAAGTATTCATGATATTTCTTTTTTTAAATTTTAAAAAATTTGGTTCAAGACCTTTCATTTATAAATAATTATAGATAGGAGGTTTTATGTTACATACAGATTTAGAGTTTGTTAGTTTATGTAGTGATACTACATTTAAATATTTTTTAAAAAAGGAAGATACAAGAAATTGGATTTACGAGATTATTTTTCGGAAAACGGGGATCGATTTAAGTGAATTTCAATCTGTAGATAATGAGTGAAATACGGGAAATCGGATTAAGGATTATCGCATGGATTTAGTTTTTGAAAAAGGTGATACGATTGTAATTGTTGAAATGACTAATAGCGATAAAGAGGCAGACTATATTAAAAATTATCAATATCTTTATCGAACTGAATCTAGAAGGTTTATAGTAGGAGAACATTATACAAAGAAGAAGACTATATTAATTTTGTTTAATCGTTTTAGAAATAGCCATAGTAAGAATTTGCTAGATGCCCATTTTACTTTTAATGATCCTATTAATCATCTTTTAATAGAGGATATTGAAAGCTATGAAATCTATTTACCGAATTATCGAAAATCGTGTTATGATAAATATAATGAGATTGAGAGAAGATTAGTACTATTCAATATAGAGAGTTTTGCAGAAATGGAATTTATTACTAAAGATTCTTTTGATTTAAAAATAATTCAGGAATTGAGGAATTTAAGTATGGATGAAGTATTTTTAACGGATTACGAAAAAGAAAGAGTACAGGAAAAATTGGTGAATTCAGCATATCAAGAGGGAGTTGAACAGGGAATTGAACAAGGAATAGAAAATAGGCAACTAGAGATTGCTAGAGCATTGTATGAAAAGGGAATAGCGCAAGAAATTATATTTGAGTGTACTGGAACGAGAGTGGAAGATATTATAAATTAATCCTTTTTTTATTTGAGATAATGTCTGGGATTTGGAATATCTCTTTTTTTATTTCATATAGTTAAATGAAACAGAAAGAGAGTGTTAGAGTGTATGGATAAAAAAGAAATTATTAAAAATATAGCGAGTCGAACTGGTGGAGATATTTATTTGGGTGTTGTCGGTGCTGTTCGTACTGGAAAGAGTACTTTTATTAAAAAAGTGGTTGAAAATTTAATTGTACCTAATATTGAGGATGAGTATGAGAGAAAAAGAGCGTTAGATGAAGTTCCTCAAAGTGCTGCGGGTAAAACTATTATGACAACTGAACCTAAATTTGTTCCAAATAATGCCGCTAAGATTCAGATTGATGATTTTTCTTGTAACATTCGTTTAATTGATTGTGTTGGATATTTGATTGATAATGTAAAAGGTGCTGAGGATGAAAATGGACCAAGACTGGTAAAAACCCCTTGGTATGATGAACCAATTGCTTTTAGTGAAGCTGCTGAAGTTGGTACAGAAAAAGTAATTCGTGATCACTCAACGATTGGAATTGTAGTTACTACGGATGGTTCTATTGGAGAATTTAATCGAAGTGATTATTTAGAGGCTGAGGGTCGTGTAATTCGTGAACTTAAAGACTTGAAGAAACCGTTTATCGTGATTGTGAACTCAACACATCCAATGCTTCCTGATACGGAAAAAATTTGTGAAAAAATGAAAGAAGAGTATCAAGTACCAGTGCTTCCTATGAATATTGAAAATATGAATCAAAAAGATATGTATGATATTTTAAGAGAAGCTCTTTATGAATTCCCAATCTTAGAAGTAAAAGTCAATATGCCAGAGTGGATTGCAATTTTGAAACCAGATCATGCAATTAAGAAGAGTTATATCGATGCAATTCGTGAAAGTGTAGTCGAAGTAGATAAATTACGAGATGTAGAAAAAATTAATCAACATTTTATGGGGATTGAGAATATTTCTAAATCTTATTTGTCAGAGGTTGATCCTTCTACTGGAGAGATTACAATTAATTTAGAAGCACCAGGGGACCTTTATCAACAGGCTCTTACGGATATTATTCAGATCGATGTTCAAAATAAGGCAGATTTACTATCTTTGTTTCAAGATTTTAATGAAGCTAAGAAAGAATATGATCAGATTAAATATGCCCTGAAAATGGTAAAGCAAACGGGTTATGGGGTTGCTTCTCCAACATTAGATGATATGAAGTTGGATACTCCAGAAATTACGAAACAAGGACCAAGGTATGGTGTTAAATTGCGTGCGACAGCATCTTCAATTCATATGATTCGAGTGGATGTAAATAGTACGTTTGAACCGATTATTGGAAGTGAGCTACAAAGCAAAGAATTAATTAATTATTTAATGAAAGATTACGAAACAAATCCTTCTAGTATTTGGAAAAGTGAAATCTTTGGTCGTAGTTTAGATGCGATTGTTCAGGAAGGTATTCAGTCAAAAATTAGTATGATGCCTGATAATATTAGGTTCAAATTACAAAATACTTTAACTAAGATTGTAAATAAGGGATCGAATAATATGATCGCTATTGTATTATAAAGAACGGGTTTGTTCTTTTTTTATATTAAGGAATGACTGTGAATTTTTCTTAATGCAATCTGATTGGAATGAATAAAAGAAATTTTTCGTGTAAAGATATAGTATATCTCCTTCCTTCTTTAAAATTTTCTAGGGGATCATGTTACTTTTTATTAGATTGTTATTAGATTTCAATTTCATAGGTAGGACAGTTCTTTATAGATGTAGGTAATTTCTTAGGTATGCATAACAAGAAATTGCTTTTATGTTCTATGACTCTTATTTGTATTAAGAGGACTGTACTAAATTATTTACAAAAGAAAAAACAAATCAAATTTTTATGTTCGATTTGTTTTCTTTTTTGTTTGACTGATTATTAAGTAGCCAAATCCTCCAATTCCTAAGATACATAGGAGATTAGATATTTTATTTAATGTTGTTCCTTCGTAGACTAGAGTATAAATTCCATTTCCTTTTAGTTTTGCTTGTAGGAATCCATTGTTACTTTCTTCTAGTGAAAGCACTTCTCCATCTTTTGTTTTTATGTGATATCCTAAATAGTATAGTCTTGGGAACTCTAGTGTTGTTTCGTTGTTATCTGTTTCTAATTCAAACTCAATTTTTCGAGGTGTATTTTCTATTTCAATGATTTTTGCATCGCCATTTACTAACATAATATCTTGTCCTCGATATTCAAAATATATTTCGTTTTCGAATGCTTTTTTGGGTAAATATTCTTTAGAATGACCCATTCCATTGTTTGGAATGACTACACCTATTTGATAGATATCGTTTGATAATTTTATGATTAGAGGTATTTCTGTACATGGGATTAATACTATTATTCCAATTACTATCCATTTTTTTATTTTCTTAACTTTAATATTTTGGATTGCGAGAGGTGCTAGAAGACTGATTGAGATTACAAGCATGGTCTCCATCCTCCATGGGAATTGAATAAAATATAGAAACTTTGGAACTAAATCCCATGGAAAGATGTTTAAAGAAATGAAGAGTGCTAGAAAGGTAAAAATCCATAGAAATGTTTCATTTTTTTCTTTCTTCTTTTCTTTGATGTAGAAGAATAATCGAACTAAGAGTAATCCGATTACAATATAATTGATGTAAAAAGGGATGTCCCAAGAATAGTCTTTTCCAATTTTTATATAGTCTAGTATGTGGAGATTGAATGATTTCATATAATCAATATTGGTCATATAATCTTTTATATAGATCATATATTCTGTTTTTAGTCGGTGCTCCATCATTGGAAGTATTCCAGGTAGTGCGATTAAAATGATGATGGAGATTGCTGTGAAAAAAGTTTTTAGGGTATCTTTTTCTAGAAATTTTTTATGATAGATTATTACAAAGGGGATCATTAACAAAGCAAAAAAGAGGGTAATTACTAAGTGGGAGTATAGAAGTCCAACACATCCAGTGATGAATGATAAGTAAAACATTTTTTTATTATCTTCTATCAAATAAAGAACTCCTAAGATTACTAAAGGCATAAATAAGAAGGTAAATACTTCATTAAAAGCACATCTTACTATAATATCTCCTAATCGGTAAGGCATAAATAGAAAGATAATACTAGAAAGGAGGGCTAAAGAGTTTTTCTTTGTAATTTTTTTCCCTATACAATATATAAGTATAGCAGAAAGAAAGGTTATGATTCCATACATTATAATTATCGTAGTTGGAGTGTTTATTTGAAATAAACTAGTTAGTTTTGCTAAGTAGCCTGTTATCATATGTGGTAGCATTGGATAGAATAGATGAGTTCCATATCCAAAACTATTTCCTATGATTTGTGAAATACGATTTGGAAATAGGGAAGTCTCTAAATCTAATTTAATTGAGTCAATGTTTGCTACATGAAATATGGTGTCATGACCTAGGCCATTGGGGTCTAAGATTAATGGCAACATAACAACAATGGAAAGAAGAACGATAATCAAAATATTGGTTTTGTTTTTTTTCATATTATTTTTTCCTTTCTATTTTAATTATATAATATCACAGATTTATCTAGAAGTTTGTGAAAGTCTTGTAAAACTTGAGTTTTTTTATAAATGTTCTTGTTTTTTATTTTGAAATATGCTACTTTATATATGTAAGCATAGTATATTGCTTAAATAAAAAAATGGAGGTTTAACACACATGAAAAAAGTAGAATTCGTAGAAGCTTTAGCTGAAAGAACAGGATTAACAAAAGCAGATGCAACTCGTGCATTAGAGGGAGTTTTTGATATTATCAAAGAAGCATTAGTAAAGGGTGATAAAGTACCTGTAGCTGGATTTGGAACTTTCTCAGTTGGAAAAAGGGCTGCTCGTGAGGGACGTAATCCTCAAACTGGTGAAACAGTTAAGATTGCTGCTTGTAACTCTGCTAAATTCAAGGCTGCTTCAGCATTGAAAGAAGCTATTAACTAATAATTGATTAAAAAAGCCATTCTGTGGCTTTTTTTTATCTTAGATTTGTGGTAGAATATAAATGAGGTAAGTGTTATGAAAAAGATATGTTTTTTATTACTTTTTTGTTGTTTTATCAGTGGATGTGATTCTAAAAAATCTAATATGAATACTACAGCTGAGTATCAGACTATTACATCAGAAGAGGTTTTTAAGGAACTGAATGATCAAGCTGAATCTGATTTTTATATCGTTGATGTTCGAACTGAGTTTGAATACACAAAAGGTCATATACAGACAGCAATTAATATTCCATTAGAATCTTTGGATATGATTGATGGATATGGATTTAATAAAGATGCTGAAATCATTGTTTATTGTCAAAGTGGTTCTCGAAGTAAACAGGCTGCTCATAAATTAATTGAGGCAGGATATCAGAATGTATTTGATTTAGGAGGAATTCAGGATTGGGATTATGAAATAGTCCAGTAAGGGGAAGTTATGTTTGAAATCGCATTGAAATTGTTAGAAAAGATTGAAGAACGTGGGTTTCGTGCTTATATTGTTGGAGGTTTTGTTCGAGACTATGTTTTGGGCATTGAGTCTAATGATGTGGATATTTGTACAAATGCTAAACCGAGAGATATTCGTTCTATCTTTAAAGATGCTTGTTTTTCTCGAGAAGAGTATGGATCGATTACAGTTATACTCAAGCATATTCGTTTTGAAATTACGACTTTCCGCCGTGAGTATTCCTATATGAATCATCGAAAACCAGAAAGGTTTGAATTTATTGATGACTTACAGGGGGATTTGTTGAGACGTGATTTTCTGATTAATACTTTATGTATTGATCGAAATGGTGAGATTTTGGATCCTTTGAATGGGAAAAGAGACATTGAGCAAGCTATTATTCGAACTGTTGGGAATAGTTATCAAAAATTTTCAGAGGATGCACTTCGGATTTTAAGGGCTGTTCGTTTTGCAACAATTCTCCAGTTTCAATTAAGTGATGAAGTTAAAATAGCCATTCAAAAAACAAAGGTACTTTTAAAAAAGATTTCTTATCAAAGAAAAAGGGAAGAGTTAGATAAAATATTTACAAGTGTTCATGTAAAAGAAGGAGTCCAGTTGCTTTTGGAGCTTGGACTTGATCAAGAATTAGAACTTGAACATCTTTCTGAAATCTCTAAATTTGATGATTTAATTGGAATTTGGGCTCAACTAAATGTTTCATCATTGTATCCTTTTACAAGTAACGAGAAGGAATTGATCACTAAAATTCAGAAAGTATTAAAAATGGATCATTTAGATTCCTTTGTTTTATATACTTATGGTCTTTATGTGAGTAGTATTGCAGCATATATTAAAGGGCTTTCTAAAAAAGAAATTACTTCTCAATATAATCTTTTACCTATTAAATGTCGTTCGGATATCGTATTGGATGGTAGAGAAATTAGTGAAATTGTAAGACGTACTCCAGGACCTTATTTAAAGGGAATTTTAGAAGATTTAGAAAAAAAGATATTGAATTTGGAACTTGAAAATAGTAAGGAAAGTTTAACTTCTTATATAAAAGAGAAGTATAGTTAATTTAATTTATGAGGGAGGGGGATTTTGATTGTGAAAATAGAAAAATGTGTTGATGTTTTAAAATCAGGAAATTTTGTTGTTCCTTTATATTTATTTCAATTACGAGAAAAATTCTCTTTACCATTTGAAGAGTTTATATTTTTAATTTACTTGTCGAATCTGGGGGATCGTTTTATGTTTGATCCGTCAAAGTTGACTAAGCAACTAAATATTTCTTTGAATGAGATTATGGTTTATGTTGATCATCTTTCAGAAACTGGTTTTTTAGAGGTTGCTGTTTTAAAAAATGATAAGGGAATTATGGAAGAATATATTTTACTAAAACCTTTTTATGAAAAGCTATCTCAATTCATGATGGATGATTTTGTGAATAATGATCTTGAACAGGCTCAAGAAAAGAAAACTATTTATGATAAAGTGTCCGATGGTTTTGCTCGTCCAATTAGTTTTATCGAACGTGAGATTATTGCTTCTTGGGTTGAAAATGGTTTTTCAGAAGATCTTATTTTAGCAGCTTTGAAGGAAACAGTTTATAATGGGGTATCTAATCTTCGTTATATGGATAGGATTTTATATGAATGGAATAAAAAGGGATATAAGAGTGCTGCGGATGTAGATATGGATAAGAAAAAGTATCAGGAGGAGCAGCGTCAAAAAGAGAAACTAGATTTGTTTGATTATGATTGGTTTGAGGATAGTGAGTAGTAGTAAATGAAGAAAAAAGAAAAGATTGTTATTTTTGAGGAGTATTTGGAGGAACTTTATCCAGATGCGAGATGTGAACTTAATTATACAAAAGATTATGAATTATTGCTTGCAGTTGTTTTAAGTGCACAAACGACAGATAAAAGAGTAAATTTGGTAACAGAAGTTCTTTTTAGACAATATCCTACGCTTTTATCGTTAGCTAGTACGGACATTGATACGGTTAGCAAAATTTTGATGCCTATTGGAACTTTTCGTAAGAAGGCACAATTTGTAATAGAAATAGCAAAACGTCTTGTTGAAGAGCAAGAAGGAAAAATCCCTAATGATCCAGAATATTTGGTGAGCTTACCTGGAGTCGGTAGAAAGACTGCGAATGTTGTTTTATCGAATCTTTTTGATTATCCAGCAATTGCAGTCGATACTCATGTTGAAAGAGTGAGTAAAAGATTAGCTTTCTCTAAGAAAGATGCTTCCGTTTTAGAAGTTGAGAATAATCTTCAGAAGGCTTATGATCGAAAAAACTGGAGTCGAAGACATCATCAAATGGTACTTTTTGGGAGGTATCATTGTAAAGCAATTCATCCAGAGTGTGCATCATGTAAAATAAAAGATATCTGCTCTTATAAGTAGATATCTTTTTCATATTATGAAAACATCAGTTTTCCATTTAGAATTACTTGCAGTCTTATGAAAAGTCTGAAAAAGAAAAGCGTTCAGTATAAATATATAAATTCCTTTCACTATAATGAAAGATGTTTTGTCAATTAAATCAACAGAAGGAAGCTATGTTATTTCAAAAAAGGGAATCAAAGGTAGATGGGAGTAATTTCTTTATACTAAACATGGTTGTTAATACTATATTGTTTTTATTTTAAAATTTAGAAGAAAGGGACTATATGGAGAACTTTGGAAAGATATTGGTATTAACTTAGATGTTTATGGGAGTATCAAAATGTTGAGACAATAGATGCAATGCTTGATTAATCCTATACATGTGTTGGTTAAGATTCCACTTAAAATTTGAGTATCACAGTTTATGAAATATTTAAAAAGGAAAAGTCGTCTAATGGTCTTTGAGAATAGTTGCTAGTTGAACTAGTGGATTATTATTTTTATTGGGAAATCTTGGGGAAAACTTTGATTTTTTCTTTTGGTGAATTTAACGATTGTATTACTTGGTCTATGATTGATGTTCCTAAGGTTGTGTCTAGAAGTGTTCCTTTTTCTATTAATCTTTTAAATTCAGCTACTTTTAATTCTTCTATTTTTTTTGTAGCTTCTTCTATTATTAGTTCCATCTTTTGATTTAATTCGTTTATTTTTTTGATATTTTTGTTTTTTGGTGGATGAACTATTATATTCTCTAGATCTTCTTCTATAGCGGTACATATTTCAGATATTTCACTGTCTTGAATTACTTTTACCTTTTTATATAGTTCATCAAACTTTTCTTCTTCTTGTCTTGCTTTTTCTATTTCTTCGTTCAGTCGTTCAATAGTACTATTTCTAAATTCTTCATCTTGAATATTTGGAATCTTTTTTAAGCATACTTCTATATCAACAATTGTTTGTATATTATTCATTTCTCTTTTTAATTGTTCTAGGAATTGCTGGTAGTTGATTTTTCCAATCATGGCAGTTACTTGTGTTTTATATTCTTTTTTTTCCTCTTTTGGTAGAATACTATTTTGAATTAATCTTTCAATTTCTTTGCATTCTTCTAAGCTAGAATTTAGACTTAAGGCTTGAATTCTGGTTTCTATTGCTTTTCTTGTTGTTGTGATTTCTTCTTTATCTTTTGCCTTTTGTAATAGTTGATTTTGTTTCTCAGTTTCTAAGTTATCTGATTTAATTGTACTTTCTATTTTGAAACAATGGTCATCTGTTGAACTTTCCTCTATTAATTGTGATATTTTTTGACCTTTTTTGCTTTCTACCATTTTTCTAATGGATTCTCTTTCGTTTATTAATTGGTTGAGCCATTTTTCATTTTTTTGTTCTACTGCAGCTTTTATAGAGTTATTGAGTGCATCTGTGATTGATTCTTTGGCATTATTTTTAGTGGTTATATCAAAGTTCTCTCCAAGAAGATAAATTAAGGGTTCGATGGATTCGTAGTAATCTTCACTATAGATGGCAGAGTGGATGAGTGTATCTCCATCCTCATCTTTTATATTTACGTCATATCCATATTTTTTAGCTAGAGGAATAATCCTTTCAAAAAAGGAGAGTGGATAGTCGAGTGTTTCTTCCTCTTGTTCTGCACCATATAGAGCTTGTGTAATGAATGTATATCCTCCATAGCCTTTTTGATTTGGATCTAATCCATTCCCAAATAAAATTTCTAACAGTTTTATTACTTTATCTTCGTCATATTTTTGATCTACTAGACAATGGGATAGGTAGAGTTCGGTTTCTTCGTCCCTTTCCTCTATATTGGGAAATATCTTTTTTATTTCTTCTAGGGTAATTTCTTCTAATTTTGTATCTGTTAGGAATTTACTTAATTTTTCTTGTGTTTTTTTCATATGTACTCCTTATTTTTCACTTTTAATATACTTTTTCTTTATTTAATTGTCAAACTTTTTTGTATTTGAATCTTCTAGCTTAGGTATTATATACCTTTTTACTAATTCTTTATCAATCATAGTATTGTTGGTATTATTAATTACGGGTAAATCGAGTTGAAAAATTTCTAAGGCATCGATTAATCTTCGAATATTGATTAGCTGTT
>JAAWDC010000128.1 GCA_022793565.1 Bacilli bacterium | reverse complement strand
TCTTGACTGTTTCTTCATTGATCCCACAATCAACTGTAATAGAGATGTTAGCTTTTGCTTCTTCGATCATCTTTTTTAACATTTGAATTCGTGAAGTAGTTTCCTCCATAAAGGGTTGTCCACCATATCCTGGCTCTGCAGCCATTACTAATACTACATCAATTTTATCTAAGTATGGTTTTAGTCTGGAAAGTTCTGTGCTTGGATTAATCGCTAGACCGCAGTGAATACTAAAACTTCGAATTAATTCAAGATTTTTCTCAATTCCGTTTTCTATTTCTATTGGAAAAATAATATTTTCTGTGTTTAGCAAGGCAAATTTGGGGATATACTTTTGAGGATTTTTTACCATCAAATGGACATCTAGTCGTTTATTTGTATATTTATATATCTTCTTTAGTTTGCGTATTGGAATTTGTCTTCCTTCATTCATAGTTCCATCTACTAAATCAACATGGATGTAGTCAACATCTGTTAATGACAATTTTTGAATTCCTTCTTTGATTTTTTTACAAGATAAGAAAGATGCTGCTATTTTCATTCTTATTCTCCTTCCCTCTTACCATTTCTTGGGGTTTAAAAACTTAATATAATTCTCGTATCTGGTGGATAAAATGTTCCCATTCTCTACATTTTTCTTCACTTCACATTCCTTTTCAAATTGGTGCATACAATCTCGAAAAGGACATGGATATTGCTGAAATTCTATGAAAGTATCTCTAATTTCTTCTTTAGTTAGATCTTTAAGATCTACAGAGGAAAATCCTGGAGTATCTAAAACTTTTCCACCATACATTTCTATTAACTCGGTATGTCTAGTCGTATGTTTTCCACGACCTAAGGCTTCTGATATTTCACCTGTTTCTAGATTTAGATTACTATCTAAATGGTTCATTAAACTAGATTTTCCTGCACCTGTTTGGCCAGTAAATACTGTAGTCTTTCCTTCTAGTAGTTGTTTAATTCTGTCTAACTCCGTATTTTTTACTACAGAATATCCTATTTTTTTATAATAATTACAAATGAGCTCCATTTCCCTTGTTTCTTCTGCTGATAGCAGATCCCATTTGGAAAAACAAAGTACTGGCTCAATGTTATGATATTCTAATATAGCAATCAATTTATCTAGTAAATTAGAAGAGAAGTCTGGGTGTTTTACACTCGTTACGATCAAGCCTTGATCTATGTTACTAACTAGGGGACGGATTAGTGCATTCTTTCTTGGTAGAATCTCTAAAATGTAACATTCTTTTTCATTAAATCTAACATAATCCCCTACTACTGGCGTTATTCCTTCGTTTCGAAATTTTCCCCGAGAGCGACATTCAAATACTTTATCTTCACTGGATACTGTATATAAATTACTAATGATCTTAATAATCTGTCCTTCCATAAAACCCCCTATTTTATTTACTCAGAATCTGTTGGTGCTGTTGGTGTTGGAGAAGTAGTTGGTTCTGGTGAACCTGTTGGTGTTGGCGTTGAAGATGGTGTTGGTGACGGTGTTGGTGTTGCGACTGGTTCTTGGGCAACTACTACTTTTAAAGTACTTCCTGCAACAATTGGAGTCTTAGCACTTCTTGATTGTGATATCAAAGTTCCTTCTGGGAATTCTGTGGTTGGTTGATACTCAATCGTTAACTTAATATCATACTTATCACAAAATGCTTGAACATCATCAATCGTCCATCCATCCTCTATCATGTCTGGATATCCCTCTTCTATATCTGGAATATAGAGTACGATAGAGTCTCCCTTTACTAGAGTATTTCCTGCTTCTACACTTTGTCCTATAATCTGTTCTGCTGTATATTGTGAAGCATCTTCCACTTCTCTTTTTTGAACATCTACTACTAATCCATAAACTTTTTCTAATTCTATTTTTATTTCTACATAATTCTTTCCAGTATAATCTTCTACCTCATAGATTTTTTGACCTGTTGATTCATATAGTGTAATTGTACTTCCCTTTTTTACCGTTCTACCAGCAGATGGAGAAGTTTTTATAACGTGCCCTTTTTCTATTGTACCATTTTCCTCTTTTTTGGTTTCTAAAGCAACCTCAAATCCTTTTTCTTTTAATACTCTTTCAGCATCTACTACTGTAAGTTCTGATACATTTGGTACTTCTACATCTGGCGTTTTTGTGAAATATGGGAATACTAAGAAAACACTGACTACCGCAATTACGGCCACTGTAAAAATTCCTGTTAATATCCAAATGACAGTATTTGTTCCTTTTACAATTTTATCTTCTTCGTTTTCCTCTTCTTCTATTACTTCTTCTTTTTTTACTTCCTCAGTTGTTTCCTCTTTGGTTTCCTCTTTTGGATTATCTACTTTTTCTTTTGGAATTTCATCTTCCTCGTGCTCTGTTTCTTTGATCTTTTCGTCTGTTTTCTTCTTTACTGTTGTAATTGTTCTTGTGTTGTCATCAAAGTCGTGTTCAGGATACTTAAAATCTATTCTTTTTTCTTCCATTCTTTCGTCATTTAACACTGTTAATAAATCTGCATGCATTTCCTTAGCATCTGCATAACGATTTTTAGGATTTTTGGCAGTTGCTTTTAAAACAACATTCTCAACACTTTGTGGAATCGCAGGATTTTTCTTTCTAATTCTTGGAATATCATCCCTCATTTGTTTTAATGCTATTTCAACTGCATTATCCCCTTTGAATGGTAAATTTCCCGTTAATAATTCAAAGAACAGAATCCCCATAGAATAGATATCACTTCTAATTGTTGATCCTTTTCCACTTGCTTGCTCTGGTGGAAGATAATGAACAGAACCCATTACAGAATTTGTCTGTGTTAATTGTGTACTGTTTAGGGCCATGGCAATTCCAAAATCTGTAATCTTGATCATGCCATCTTCTTTAATTAAGATGTTCTGTGGTTTTAAATCTCTATGAATAATATAACTATCATGAGCATGGGAAATTCCATCCGTTAATTGCAGCATAATGTCAATTGCTTCACTTAGAGTTAGACTTCCTCTTTTCTTTATTAATTGTTTTAATGTTTTGCCTTCAATGTATTCCATTACAATATAATAAATGCCATTATCTTCACCAACATCATACATTTCTACAATATTAGGATGTGATAGACTAGAAGCTGATAGTGCTTCTCTTTGAAAACGACGAACAAATTTTTCGTCGTTAGATAAATCGCCTCTTAGAACTTTAATGGCCACTCGACGATCTAAAATAGTATCGTAAGCTAGATATACATTGGCCATACCACCTTCACCAATACTTTTAATGATCTCATAACGATCATTAATCTTTTGCCCCTTTTCTATCATTCTTCTTCACCTTCTTTATCTCTAATCAAATACGCGATTGAAATATTATCTAATCCACCTCGGTTATTGGCTTTATTGATTAATCGATTCACCTTATCTTCAATTAATTCATCGCTTGTTAATACTTTTTGAATTTGATCTTCTTCTAGCATATTAGTTAATCCATCGCTACAAAGAAATATTTCAGATACACCCATATCACAATCAAAAATATCAATGTCAATTGGGTTTGTTGCTCCTAGTGCTTTCATCAAGACATTTTTCTTTGGATGATTTTTTGCTTCTTCTTTTGTCAATTCTCCTGCAGTTACTAGTAAATTTACTAATGTGTGATCATAAGTAACTTTATGTAATTTTTGATTTTTCATGACAAATCCACTAGAGTCTCCAATATTTCCAAACAATATATAATCTTTTGTATGGATTCCGACAACTAAAGTAGAACCCATCCCCTTACTTTCTGGATGATCTGCAGCATAACTATAAATCATACGATTAATTTCTGTTGCAGCATTTCTTAGCCATTCGATGGCTTCTTCTTTTGCCAATTCAACAAAGCTTTCTTGGAAATGTTTTCCTAAATAACTAATAGCGATGGATGAGGCAACTTCTCCTGCAGAGTGTCCTCCCATCCCATCAGCAACAGCTAATAGGTAGTCATTATTTTTGTTTCTGACAATAATTACACTGTCTTCATTATGATCTCTCACTTTTCCAGTGTTGGTCATGCAAAATGATTTCATCGTTTTCCTCCTTTTTACTTCTTAGTTGTCCACATGCTGCGCTTATTTTAGAACCGAATTCCCTTCGGATAGTAGCATTTATTTTATTCTTTTTTAGTATATCATAAAATTCTAAAATCGTCTCTTTTTTACTTCTTTTAAATGATATATTATTGGTTTCGTTATATGGAATTAAATTAATATAGCAGTTCATTCCATGAACTAAGTTAGCAAGTTGTTCTGCGTGTTTTTTTGTATCATTTACTCCTTCTAATAAAATATATTCAAATGTTACTCGACGATTTGTTTTTTCAATATATTTTTTTAATGTATGGATCAAACTTTCTAGTGGGTATGCTTTATTAATGGGCATTATTTGATTTCTTAGTTCCTCTGTTGGTGCATGTAAACTAATCGCTAAATTTACCTGATATGGCAGATTAGAGAATTCTTCTATCTTTGGAATTATACCACATGTTGATACTGTAATATGCCTACTACCTAATGCAATTCCATGGTCATTGTTAATAATCTCTATAAATTTAATTAAATTTTCATAGTTATCAAATGGTTCTCCAATCCCCATTACCACTACATGACTAATTCTTTTTCCACATTCTTTTTCTATTTCTAGTAGTTGCTCTACCATTTCATGTGTTTCTAAATTTCTAATTTTTTTCAGTCTACCACTTTCACAGAATCTGCATCCCATATTACATCCAACTTGTGTTGAGATACAGACACTATTTCCGTAGTCATGGTTCATAAGTACTGCTTCTACTTTTTCTGAATCATCTAAAGAAAAAAGATATTTTGATACATCTAGATCTTTTTCTACTTTTGTAATATGAATTGTTCTCATCTCAAAAGTTTCACTAAGATCCAAAATTACTTCTTTTTTTAGATTTGTCATCTCTTCCCATGAGACTATTTTTTTTCGATAAAGCCATTCAAAAACTTGGGTAGCTCTAAACTTTTTATCTTTCTTTTCTATAAAATAGTTTTCTAACTCTTTTAGTGTCAAATTATATATATTTTGCATTGTCCCACTTCCACATTTTTATTATAGCATGCTCTTCTTCGTTCTTCGTACAAAAAGAAGACTACCGCTTTTGATAATCTTCTTTTTTTGTCATATGAAGTGTAAAGTTTACGATAAAATAATCCCTAAAATGGAAATTCCTATCATTGTAAGCATTAAAATTGTGACTAGTATATACATTGCAGAAAATCCATTTGGAGTTAACTCTAATTGTTCAATTTCTTCTAATTCTTCTTTTTTTATTGGTTTCTCTTCTCTAATTTCTATTTCTGCATGATTTATTTCTTCTATCGCTGTGGTAGGAATCTTTTCTGTCTTCACTTCGTTTATGGTAAATTCCTCTTTTATCTCTTCTTTAATTGTAAATTCATTCTGATTTATTGCTTCTGCTCTAATAAAGGGAGAATGTTCTGGTTTTATTTCACTTACTGGAATTTCTTCCTCTTTTGATTCTTCCTCTACTGTGACATCACTTAGATTTGCTTCTTCTTTCGTAAAGGAAGGCTGTTCTGGTTTTATTTCATTTACTGAAATTTCCTCTTCTTTTGGTTCTTCCTCTACTGCGACATCACTTGGATTTACTTCTTCTACTTTCGTAAAGGAAGGCTGTTCTGGTTTTATTTCACTTACTGGAATTTCTTCCTCTTTTGGTTCTTCCTCTACTGTGACATCACTTAGATTTGCTTCTTCTTCTTTCGTAAAGGAAGGCTGTTCTGGTTTTATTTCACTTACTGGAATTTCTTCCTCTTTTGGTTCTTCCTCTACTG